>DATEIA010000040.1:0-2172 GCA_035279305.1 Rhizomicrobium sp. | reverse complement strand
CAGTATCTGCGCAACACCGGGCCCACGCTGAGCCCCTTCAATGCCTGGCTGCATCTCAAGAGCCTTGAGACGCTGGAGCTGCGCATGAAGCAGCATTGCGAGAATGCGCTGGCGCTGGCCGACTTCCTGGCCGGGCAGAAGAAAGTGACGCGCGTGCTCTATCCCTTCCGCGCCGATCATCCGCAGCACAATCTCGCCAAGGCCCAGATGGACGGCGGCGGCGGTGTGGTGAGTTTTGAAGTGGAGGGCGGCAAGCCCGCGGCGTTCAAGCTGCTCAACGCGCTGAAGCTGATCGACATCTCCAACAATCTGGGCGATGCCAAGAGCCTGCTCACCCATCCCGAAACCACCACCCATCAGAAACTGACACCGCAAGCGCGCGCCGCCGCAGGCGTCACCGGCGGGCTGCTGCGTCTATCGGTGGGGCTGGAGGATACCGATGATCTTTGCGAGGATTTGGAACAGGCCTTGAAGGTTGCTTAGCGGAGCCCTTCATGACTGAGCACCATATCGTGCTGAACTGGGAGAAAGGCGACGCGCCCTTCACCTATGACGCCTATTCCCGCAATCACGCCATCCGCTTCAAGAACAGCCAGGAAACGGTGATCGTTTCCGCTGCGCCCGCCTATAAGGGTGACGGCAGCAAGGCCGATCCGGAAGACCTGCTGGTGGCGGCTTTGTCCTCCTGTCACATGCTGAGCTTCCTCGCCATCGCCGCCAAAAAGAAGCTGACGGTCCATTCTTATCAGGATGAGGCGAGCGCCTTTCTGGAAAATGACAATGGCAAGCTATGGGTCACCCGCGTGATCCTGCGTCCCAAAGTGGCGATCGATGCCGATGCCGAAACCCTGGCGCATATCCATCATCTGGCGCACGAAGCCTGCTTCATCGCAAATTCGGTGAAAACCCAGGTTTCCGTGGAACCACATAGTTGACGAAGCGAAGGTTCCCCCTCCCCTTCGCGTGCGAAGCACGCTGGAAGGGGAGGTGCCCGTAGCAGAGCTTGCGATGCGTAGGGCGGAGGGGTTAACTCAATAAAGTCATTGCGATCAATTGCCGCTTGCGCCAAAAGCCGCGCCGCCCGATAATTGCTTCACATGTATGAGTTGGAAAATTTCCGCGACAGCTTTGGCCACCAGTATGAACTGGAGACCAGGCGCATCCGTGTGGCGGTGCGGCCGGCCTATCTCGACGATCAATCCTGTCCTGAAGACGACCGCTATGTCTGGTCCTACACCGTCACTATCGAAAATCGAGGCGCCGAACCGGTGCAATTGCTTTCGCGCTATTGGAACATCGTGGACGGCGCGGGCCGGGTGCAGGAAATACGAGGCCCCGGCGTGGTGGGCGCCCAGCCGGTGATCGCGCCGGGCGAAAGTTTCCAGTACACCAGTGGCTGCCCGCTTGAGACCGCATCGGGCACCATGAGCGGCCGGTATCAGATGATGAGCGCGTCGGGTGAGAATTTCGAGGCGGAAATCCCGGCTTTTCTGCTGGAAAGCCCCTACGAACGCCGGCAAATTCATTAGACCTTGGTGAGCGTAAGGTTGAAACGCGCGCGCCGGCGCGCGAAACTTTCCCATGAGCAAAACAGGCCGCAAACCAACCCGCGAAGAGGCCGAACAGGCCGTCCATACCCTGCTGCGCTGGGCGGGCGACGACCCCTCGCGCGAGGGCCTGGCCGATACCCCCGCCCGTGTCGCCAAGGCGTTCGAGGAATGGTTCTCGGGCTATGGCCAGGACCCGGAAGAATATCTCACCCGCACCTTCGAGGAGATCGAAGGGTATGACGATATGGTGATCCTCAGGGACATCCGCTTTGAGAGCCATTGCGAACATCACCTGGCGCCCATCATCGGCCGTGTCCATGTCGGGTATTTGCCGACCAAGCGCGTGGTCGGCATCTCCAAGCTGGCGCGGGTGGTGGAAGCCTATGCCCGCCGTCTGCAAGTGCAGGAAAAGATGAACGCCCAGATCGCCAACACGATCGAAAAAGTTCTTCAGCCCAAGGGCGTGGCGGTGGTGATCGAGGCGGCGCACCAATGCATGACCACCCGAGGGGTGCACAAGACCGGCGTCACCATGGTGACCTCCACCATGCTGGGGGCGTTCCGCGACAATTCCGATACGCGGCGCGAATTCCTCAACATCATCGGCAATCCCGCTTCCCGC
>DATEIA010000039.1:0-6974 GCA_035279305.1 Rhizomicrobium sp. | reverse complement strand
TAATCCTTCCGGATCGATCCCATGCCCCATGCCCCGGGCCAAATGCCATTGCACCCTGGCGCCCGCCAGTCCCAGTTGCGTGGCCGCCAGGAACAGGGCCTGAGGCGGGATCACGGTATCGCTGTCGCCATGGGTGAGCAGGATCGGGGGCATTTCGTCAGTGGGCGGAGCACCTGGCAGCAGACCCGAAAATCCCACAATCGCCGCGGGCCGGACCTTGCGGCGCAACCCCAGATGCAGAGACAGCATGGTTCCTTGCGAAAAACCCACCAGCGCCAGCCGCTCGGGGCCAAGACCCAGCCGCGCCAGTTCGCCGTCCAGATATTCGTCCAACGCGGGCCCGGCCACCTCGACACCCTTTTGCATCTCATGCGGATCGATGCGGGAGATGGGAAACCACTGATAGCCGGGCCCGCCGGGGATGCGCATCGGTGCATTGGGGGCGGCGAAGGCCGTGCCGGGCAGCAGGTCCCGCCAATGCTGCGCCAGGCCGATCAGGTCCTGGCCGTCGGCGCCATAGCCATGCACCAACACCACCAGATGGGTGGCGGGCCCGCGCGCAGCGGGCAATGTGGGACCGGAAAGTGCCATAGATGTGCTTTATCGGTTAGAATTACGGAGCGACCGCGAACCCGAGGCAAAGCCGAAGGCCTCGCGGCGCGACCATGAGAAAAGCATGATTGTCACAAGGTTCGCACCCAGTCCAACCGGCTTGCTGCATCTGGGCCATGCCTATGCCGCCATCACCGCCTATGAAAGCGGTGACGACTTTCTTTTGCGGATCGAGGACATCGATAAAGGACGGTCGCGCGACACCTTCGTCCAGGCAATCTTCTATGACCTGAAATGGCTGGGGCTGTCCTGGGATGAACCATCGCTGCGCCAATCGACCCGCATGGGCGCCTATGCCGAAGCGCTGGTAAATCTGAAGGCGCGCGGCCTGGTCTATCCTTGTTTTTGCACCCGCGCCGAAATCGCCGCCGAGATCGCGCGCGCTGGCGAAGCGCAGCACGGACCTGATGGACCAAAATATCCCGGGACCTGCCGCGTCTTGTCGCAAGAAGATGGCGCGCGGCGGATCGCGGCGGGCGAGTCCTATGCCCTGCGGCTGGATGTGACCAAGGCGGTGGCGCTGACCGGGCCGCTGACCTTCCGCGAACAAGGTCATATCCATGCGGTGGATCCTTTCTGCTTTGGCGACATCGTGATCGCGCGCAAGGACCTGCCGACATCGTATCATTTGGCGGTGGTGGTGGATGATGCCCATCAGCAAGTCAGCCTGGTGACGCGCGGCGAAGACCTGCTGTCGGCGACCCATATCCAGCGGCTGTTGCAGGCCCTGCTCAAATTGCCGGAACCGGCCTATGCCCATCATTCCCTGGTGCTGGATGAAGAGGGCAAGAAATTCTCCAAGCGCGACGGCGCGGTCAGCCTGCAAAGCCTGCGTGAGGCGGGCGAAACACCCGCCGATATCAGGGCGCGGATTGGGCTCTAGCGCCTGCCCGCCGGGACCAGCTTGAGCGCCGCCCGTTCCCATCGGGAGCGCAGAACAGCGCCAGCCAGCCCCGTTGCCACCGCAAGAAAAGCGCCCACCGCCAGAATGCGCGGCGGTGTGTCGACATGCAAAGGCAGCCGGATCGCGGCTTCATTCATGGCGGCGGCCAGCAGCCCCAGATAGGACCAGCCCATCAGATGCGCATGATGGAATACCCAATTGCGGAGCCGCGTGATTGGCATCAGCAATCCCGTCAAAACCAGAAACAGACTCAACAAGGCGAAGGCATGGAAGAGATTGAAGCGCCGTGTCAGGTCATAGATCGCCAAGGCGCTGACATTGGTCATAAGCATGGCAAAGACATATGCCAAGCCCAGCAAACGATGCGGGGCGCGGCCTTTGGGCAAGAGTGTTACGGCGAATCCAAGGACAATCGCAGCCAGCGCGGCGAACATATGCATCCCACCCATCGAGGAACTGATCATGGTTTGTCCTGAATGAGGTCGCGCAGATAGGAAACGTAATCCTCGAAGGCTCGGCGGCCCTGTTTGCTGAGCTTGACGCGGGTGCGCGGCTTGTTGTCGGCGAAGTCCTTTTCCACCGCGATATAGCCGGCCTGCTCCAAGGTCTGGATGTGGGCGCCCAGATTGCCTTCGGTGGCGTCCACGATCTTTCTGAGGCGCACGAACTCGATTTGCTCGGTGGGTGGAAGCGCCTTGAGCGCCGCCATGATCTTCAGCCGCACCGGCTGATGGATGGTCAGGTCGGGTTGCTCCATCTCAGGCCCGCCGCATCCACAAGCCGGTCAGCAGCAGCGAGCCGCCGCCCACCAGCGCCATCCAGTGAAAGAAATATTCGCGCATATAAAAGTATGCACCCAAGGTGGACACCGCCATGAAGACGCCGACCAGGATGTAACGCAGCCCCATCCATAGTCCGAGCGCGGCATAGATCGCCGCGAACAGCAGCGGGAAATAGGCGCCGATCTGCAAAGGGTTCTTGGGATGCAGGACGGCGAACAGCGCAATGGTGAACAACCATATGATTCCGAATAGTACGCCCGTACGCCAGGACTTGCCGGGGCGTCTGACGTTCTGGCGGCGCCCGATCACGGTGCTGACCACCGCGCCCGTCATGCTCAAACCCATCCACCACCAGCCCAGCCACGGCCCCGGAGGGAACAGGGCTTGGGCGCCATAGCCCAACAACCACACGATGCCCCAGAGAAAACAGTAAGGCGCGCTCTGGTCGTAATGATAAGCGTTGGCGCTGCGCCGTTCGGCGGCGGCCGCCTCCTTCAGGGCCTGGGCGGCTTGTTCGGCGCTGAGCATGTCCATTTCCCCCTATTTCCATGTACTCTACACAACAGAGTACTCTGAGTCAACAGGGTTCCCGGCCTTGTCCCGCCATGCTAATCCGCTGCCATGTCCGACCTAGACAAGCTCTTTGCCACCATTGCGTCCCGCAAGGGCGCCGATCCGTCCCAGTCCTACACCGCCAAGCTGCTGGCGGGAGGGGTGGAGAAATGCGCCAAGAAATTCGGCGAAGAAGCCACCGAGGCGGTGATCGCGGCCATCCAGAAAGACAAGGCCGAGTTGGCTAAGGAATCGGCCGACGTGCTGTATCACCTGGCAGTGCTGTGGGCGGCCAGCGGGCTGACGCCGGACGACGTCTATGCGGTCCTGAAAGCCCGCGAAGGTGTGTCGGGACTGGAAGAGAAAGCCTCGCGCCCGAAGGCTTAATTCTTTTGGGCTTCTTCTTCCGCGAGACTCTTGACCAGGTCGAGTACACGCTTGCGCACCTTGGCGTCCTTGATCTTCATGAAGGCCAGCGAAAGCTGCAGCCCTTCGCCGCTGGAAACGAAATCCATAACCGGCGCGCCCTCCGACTCGGCGGAGCCCAGCGCGCCGTCATTCACACCCTCATAAAAGAAGTCCACCGGCACATTGAGAATGCGGGAGACCTCGAACAGCCGCCCCGCGCCGATGCGGTTGACGCCCTTTTCGTATTTCTGGACCTGCTGAAATGTAAGACCCAGCAGATCGCCAAGCCGCTCCTGGCTCATGCCGATCAGCATGCGCCGGATGCGCACGCGATTGCCGACTTGAATGTCGATGGGATTGGCTTGTTTCTTGGCTGCGATGGCCACGCGCGTCTCGTCTGTTTGCCGGGCAGGAACTTGCCTCATCTGCAGTCCAACGCAAACAACTAATTTCGGCTATTTGGCGGCCTGCCCAAAAATGAAACGGTTAAAATGGCAATAACCAAAATTATCCAAAAAACAAGGTCGCCAAACCGTGCATAAAGCGGCGGCGCAAGTGCCCGCGGAAGAGCCGTATCGATCACGCCAATTTTATTAAGATCGAGTTGTGCACGCACACGCCCCATCGGATCGATCATTGCGCTGATGCCAGTATTGGCGGCACGCGCAACAGCCAAGCCTTCTTCGATAGCGCGCACCCGCGCGCTCAACAAATGCTGCGGCGGCCCGGCCCAAGGCCCGAACCAGGAATCATCGGTGATGTTAACAAACCAGCCGGGCCGCGGGCCGGCGGGATCGACAACCTCATGCGGAAATATCACCTCGTAACAGATTAACGGCGTCACCGGCGGCGCGATGCCCGCATCCAACACATGCGGATGATCGCCCGCCTCAAAACCAGAACCCACGGTGAGCTGGCGGAAACCCAAAGCGTCCAGCAAACCGGCGAATGGCAGATATTCGCCAAACGGTACCAGATGAAATTTGTCGTATACAGACGGCGGCGCGCCACCTGGCCCAAACAGGTAAAGGCTGTTGTAGGCGGTGACGGTTCTACTACCCGGCACCACCCGGTCGGAACCGGCGATCAAGGTCTGTCCCCGCGCGGTGAGCTGTGCGATTTGAGCCAGCGCCTGGGCCGAACGCGCCAGGGGAAATCCGCTGGCGGCTTCCGGCCAGACGATATGAGTCGGGTCTTTGCGATGCGGCGCGGGCGGCTGGATGGAAAGCTCCATCAACCGCCGCCAGTTACGCGGCAGCAGGGTGCGGACATATTTTTCGGCTTGCGGAATATTCGGTTGTACCAGCCTCAGGCTTACACCCGGTACATCCGACATGGGTGTGGTGTTGAGGCGCTGCACGCCAAAGCCCCAAAGCACGGCGAACAATAAAATCATCGCCGCGGGCAGGCGCCAGCGCCGCGAAAAAAGTTCCGCCAACGAAGCGCCCAGCAGAATAGTGAGGAAAGAAAGCCCATAGGCCCCCATCAGGCTCGCCGATTGCAGAATCGCCAGCGACGCGCCCCAGCCATAGGCCGATAAGTTCCATGGGAACCCGGTGAAGAGATGGCCGCGCAGCCATTCCGACAGCGCCATCATCACGGCGAAGACAAGAACGCGCCCTGGCCCTTGCCGCCACAGCCGAATCGCCAAACCGCAGGCCAGCGCGCCGAACAGCGCCACACCGGCGGGCAGCAGGCTGGCGAATGGCAATTCCCACAGATTGACCTCGGGATAGATCAGGAAGGGATAGACGATCCAGTGCCAGCCGATCAGAAACTGGCCGAAATAAAACGCCCAGCCCAGGGACGCGGCCCGGCGCACAGGCCGCCGCGATTCACCAGCGCCATCCAGCAACAGCACCAGCACGGCATAGCCCGCCAGCAGTGCGGGAAAACATTGCAGGGGCGCAAAGCCGCCTGCCGACAGCGCGCCGCCGGCAAAGGCGAGCAGCAATCCATGCCAGCCGGTCAGGCTGCGAATCCTCATCCCCGTCCGGGCCAGCAGACTCATTCCGTGGCGCGGGACTTGGGCAGGGTCACCCGCAGCTTCTTGACGCGGCGCGGGTCGGCCTCCACCACCTGGAACTCGGTCCCATCGGGATGGGTCACGATCTCGCCGCGTTGCGGCACCCGCCCCAACAGCGAAACCACTAGCCCGCCCAAACTATCGATGTCGCGCCCGATTTCTTCGCCGCCATCGTCCAGCAGCAAATCGTGGCCGGTCTGGGCACGGAAGTCATCCAGGTCGAGGCGGGCGTCGGCGACAAAAGCATTGCCATCCGGCTTGACGCTGGCGGTCTCCTCGTCATGCTCGTCGGCGATATCGCCCACGATTTCCTCGATAATATCCTCGATCGAAACCAGGCCGTCGGTGCCGCCATATTCGTCGATAACCAAGGCCAGATGGGTATGGGAGGCCTGCATCTTCAGCAGCAGGTCCAAGGCCCGCATGGACGGCGGCGCAAATAGGATGGGCCGGCGCAAGCTGGTGATGCGCGCATGGGGCGAAAGACAATAGGCGCCGTCCGCCTCGGGCTGCAGCAGGCCCAACACGTCTTTCACATGGATCAGGCCGGTGGGATCGTCCAAGGTTTCGCGATACATCGGCAGGCGGGAATGTTGCGCCTCGCGGAACAGCTTGAGCAGATCGGCCAGGCCGATGGTTTCATCCACCGCCACGATCTCGGCGCGCGGCACCATAATATCGCGAAGCTTCAACTCGCCGAAGTTCAGCAGATTGCCCAGCATCACCCGTTCCTGCGCCGACAGCGCGGGCGATTCGCGATCGCTTTCCTCGATCACCTCTTCCAGGCTTTCGCGGATGGCGGCGGTTTCGGTGTCCTGGCCGGTGATCTTCTGGATCAGCCGCCTTAAGGGATGGTCACTCATGCGGTGGCCCCATAGGGATCGGCGATGCCCAGCCGCTTGAGAATCTTCACTTCCAGAGGCTCCATCACCTGCGCGTCCTTGGGCCGCTCATGATCATGGCCTGCCAGGTGCAGCACGCCATGCACCACCAGATGGGTGGCATGGTCCGCGAATGTCTTTCCCGCCGCCTTGGCTTCGGCCTTGGTCACGCCATGGGCGATGGCGATATCGCCGGCATACCCGTCCGACCCTGGCCCGTCCGACCCTGGAAAGGACAGCACATTGGTCGGCTTGTTCTTGCCGCGGAAATCGCGATTGAGACGGCGCAGGGTCTTGTCGTCGGAGAGCAGGATGCAAAAGCCGCCTTTCAGCCGCGAGGCGCGCCGCGCCGCCTGTGCCGCCTGTTTCAGCCGCGCTTGGAGACCGCGATAGGCGCGCCAGTTGGGGTCTTCGATCAGCAGGGTGATCCCGCTCATGATTTGCCCTGACGATTATAGGCGGCAACGATGCGCGCGACGAGGGGATGGCGCACCACATCGTGATCGGAAAAGCGCGTCACGCCCACGCCTTCCACCCCTTCCAGGACGGCCAGCGCCTCATTCAGGCCCAGGGCAGCGCCGCCGGGCAGATCGCTTTGCGACGGATCGCCGGTGACGACCATGTGGCTGTCCTCGCCCAGCCGGGTCAGCGCCATCTTGATCTGCGCCTGGGTGGTGTTCTGCGCCTCGTCCAGGATCACAAAGGACCGGTTCAGGGTGCGCCCGCGCATGAAGGCCAAAGGCGCCACTTCGATGATGCCCTGCTCCATCAAACGCCCCGCCCCATCGCCCAACACGTCGAACAGCGCG
>DATEIA010000038.1:0-5476 GCA_035279305.1 Rhizomicrobium sp. | reverse complement strand
GCTGGATGCGCGCGAGGCGCTGGAGATTTCCATGATCCAGTCGCTGGCGGGGGCGCTGGACGGCGGCACCATCTCGCGCACCAGGCCGTTTCGCAATCCGCATCATTCCGCTTCCATGGCGGCCTTGGTGGGCGGCGGGTTAAAAGTGAAACCGGGCGAGGTGTCGTTGGCGCATCTGGGCGTGTTGTTTCTGGACGAGCTGCCGGAATTCCAGCGCGGCGTGCTGGACAGTCTGCGCCAGCCGATCGAGACCGGCGAGGCGGTGGTGGCGCGCGCCAATGCCCATGTGCGTTATCCGGCGCGGTTCCAATTGGTGGCGGCGATGAACCCCTGCCGCTGCGGTTATCTCAGCGATCCGGCGCTGGGCTGCGGGCGGGCGCCCAAATGCGCCGGCGATTACCAGTCGCGCATTTCGGGGCCGCTGTTCGACCGCATCGACATGCATGTCGAGGTGGCGGGGGTGAGCGCCAGCGACCTGACCTTGCCGCCCGCCGCCGAAGGCAGCGCCGACGTGGCGAGCCGTGTGGCGGCGGCGCGGCAAATTCAGCGCGAACGTTTTGCGCACGTTCCCATCCGCACCAATGCCGAGGCCGAAGGCCAATTGCTGGACAGTATCGCCACGCCGGAGGCGGCGGGCGCCAAGCTTCTCACCGAGGCAGCGGACCGCATGAAGCTGTCGGCGCGCGGCTATCACCGGGTGCTGAAAGTGGCGCGCACCATCGCCGATCTGGCGGGCGCCGCCACAGTGACCAAACCCCATATCGCCGAGGCGCTGTCGTACCGGCGGATTACGCATTTGGCATAACTTCTCCGCTTCGTTACGCGCGGCTGGCGCACGAATATAGTTTGGCGCATCATTGCCGGGGAGGCGGTCCAAACCCTTTCGGCATGGGCGGCGGCTGCGCGCGGCGGCGGCGTTCTTCATCGATCCTGATGCGCGCCGCTTTCGCCCGGTTATGCTCTTGGATGCTTTGTTGTATCTGACACTTGGTCACGTTTGCGGCACCAAAACAGTTGGGCATCCAATCCCGCTCCGCTTTTTCTTCCGCCCATAAGGCTTCATCCTTGGCGTGAGAGCGCGGCTGCTCCACCAAATCCTGATCTGGCTTGGGCCGCTCTGCCAATGGCGGGCATTTGGCGCGATCCTGCGGCGAAAGTTTTCCCATCTGCTCAGGCGCACATCCGTACAAAGCGCGTCCGATGGCTTCCAATGGCGATGGCGCATCCGGTTCCACGCCATCGATACCGGCGTGAGGAAGCACGGGCGGCGGGACGAACTGACGATTTGTCAATTGCGGCGGCGGCGGCATCGGCAAAACAGCCGGGGGTTCCAGCTGCGGTGACGGCGGCGGCTCTGGCTGCCGCGATGGCCGCAGCCATAACAGGGTTTCGCGCACGCCTTCTTTTCGCACCGAGGGCGTCAGAAAATGCACGAACAACAGGATAAAAAGCAATTGGAGAACAAGCGCCGCCACGGCGGTGGCAGCCCGTTCTTGCGCCCTGATCACCCGGCCTCACCATCGTCTCGGGGAATGCGCAATTATCCTTGCGTCACTGCCTTAACGCCCGCCGCCGCGATTTCCATAACCTGTTTCAAATCCGCACGCCAGGGCTTGCGCAAGACGCCAAGGCTTTCAGCATCTGTTGCACAATTTCGCGCCGCCGGATGCAAAGCTGACCGTCAATGTCATTTTGGACATCCAACGGCTGCATGTGTTCGGCTTGTGCGCTAGTCTTGCTTTTGACAGGAGACCGCTATGTCCAAAACTTTTCAACTATCGCTGGCGCCGCAGAAATTGTGGCAGGCGATCAATCCTTGGAGTTTTTATCAGCAAGGCGCGCAGTTCGGTTTCATCAATATCGATCTGGGTCAAACCCCGCATCCCGAAATCGAACAGACCATATTGGATGAGGTGGGCAGTTATGGGCGCCAACTCGGCCGGATCGGCGATGCGTTGGAGGTTCTTCTGAACCATGTCGATCTGAACGGGCTGAGCAAGGCCGAGCGCGACACCATTGACATTCTGCGCGGCCAGCTTGCCGAGGTGCGCAAGGTCAAGGACCGTGAAACGCCCAAGGAAGCGGCAAAGGCCGGCGCCTAACCGCCGGTGAGCAGATGTGCGCTGGCCCCCAATTGGATTTGGACGGCCGCGGACCGGCTTTTGATCTTGAGTGTCGCAATGTGCCGAACATTGTCGATCTTGACGGACGTGGGGTCGGAGGCACAGCCCTTACCGTGGCAGATGACATGTGCCGTCGCGTCAACCAGCGCCAGATTTTTTGGGAATTTGTCCTCAAATATATAATCGTCACCTGCGTTGGGGGCGCAACGCGGATAACATTTCGCCCGCCGGACCTGGAACAAAGTCGGGCTGGTGAATTGAATCAACGGCAAGGTGGGACGTACACGCACAGCCGCGCTCACTTCTGCTGCAAGGGGCGGACTATATTGCACGGCTGCATTCGGCAAGCTGCGTGTCGCGCCCTTGACAACGTCATTGAAAAGCCCGGCCAATTGTAGTCCCGGCGGCGCTTGACTGGCGCCGTCGGCCTCGCTCGCATAGGCGGTTGAGATCAACGCGAAATCGATATGCCGCTCCAGGGAGGCGGTATGGTTGGCCGGCGGGGCCGCGTTTATGAGGGATGAAATGATGGCGGGGGCGCCGATGCCAAGCTGTACCAACTTGATCGGCTTGTCTTCATCGGAATTCAAACACGCGACGAGGCCGCCGAGTATGAACAGCACGAGATAGCGCAGGGCCGCGCCAATATAGACACCCAGTGTGAGGGATGCTCGACTATCTACGATCTGCGAGATATCGACAGCCAGCAAGGTGACAAGGAGCGGCAGCAAGGCGCCGCCGCCCCCGATCCAAAAGCGTTTCCAAGGTGTCATTGCAGCCCCCTCAATTTGGTACCCGTTTGATCTTGTTAGGCGTCGAAAAGCGCGCCTTTCAGACGTGACAGGCAGATCCGGATCAGCGCCCGCGCGGGCATCGCCCCCAATCCGAGTCCCACCCGGCCCTACTATAACATTTTGGCGATGTGGCCGGCGGTTCGGAATTGAACCGATGTTGTTCAAAAACGATGGAGAGCGGCGGCGCAGGGCAGGAGATCATTCTCATCGGTTGAGATGGTGACAAATGGTCAGATGCGCGATTGGCCGGGGCGGAAATATGCAAACCAAGCATGCCGCTTCTGGCTGCCCGATTGGCCAGCGGACAATCCATTTTCCAAGACGCAATTTGCCAACAAGCGAAAACGCGGAGAGACGCGGCTAGCAGGCGCTAGCGACCTGCGGGCGCTACGCGCCTGCTAGCCCAGAGATAGAGAAACAAAAGAAGAGATAGAGACAGACAGACGTCCGCTTGAAAAGCGGACAAAGGATTTGTTTAAGCCGCGCGCGAAGAAGAAAGCGGGACGGAAAAAGCCGTGTCAAGACTCGTTTAGGCAACACCCAGAACTTCGTTTTGCGCGGGCCTTTTTGGCAAAAAATCCGGCTTTGCGATCAGGCACATCAAGCCGCCTTGTTTTGCGACAACGCACAACTTCGCGCGCTGAGGGGCGCCGCCGGATCACGCATCCGGCGGGATCGGCATTTCCACCAATCCCGCCAGGGAAAACCACTGCTCGTCTTCCTTATTGTCGAGGGAAGGGGCATGGGCCCAGTCAATCACGCTGCGAAACGTGGCCGCCCCGAATATTGCGGCGGGAAGATTGCCGGCGCTTCTCAGCGGCATGACGATCCGCTCCCCAATTCCGCCGATATCGTCGGTCTTATAGACCAGTCCATAGCCGCGATAGAGAGCGGGCTCTTGCAGCACGCGCTTGGCGCGGATCATGGAACGGGGATACTTGTCGGCCGGGCGCAATTCCGAAAGGCGGGCACCCTTGAAGGGTTTCTTTGAGAGGCTGGTAATCGCGACACCGGCAAGGCGCCCGATGAAATCGTCCAGGGCCGGGTCATAGTCATAGCACCAGATAATCCGCAGCTGGGCCTTTATCGCATTGGGCCGGATGTCGTTCCAGCTGGGCAAGCGGCCGGGCGAACAAATTTGGCGCCAATACTGTGCCACCTCCTTGAGATCCGGCGACGCAATCGAACTTTCGAATTGCGCGAATGCTCGCTCGAACTCACTGGTCGCCACCGAATCGCATCCCCTGAGGGCGCCTCACCCTACTCCAAGGCGCCCGGCCCGCAACCTGGGACATATCCACCGCGTTACTTGTTTTGTAAACGGTTCCGAAAAGTTAATCTTCCGGGGACTGACAATATGTCAAAAGCCTCGCGCCGGGAATGCCAGGCGAAAAACGGTCCGCCGTTCTTCACAATTGGCCTGGTTTGCAGTTCCACAACAACTGCTGCACGCTGCCTGATCTCGCTTCCCAAGGATTGATTGGCGGTCAGATGGTGAGGCAAATCCGGATCCTGCATAGATATGCGCGCATCGGCATATTCGCGGTCCTCTTGATTTGCGGCGTCGCGCTGGCCGGCTGGCAACTGGGAATTCCCGTCCTGACCAGTTTCGTACCCGGCTGGCCGCGCATGGCGCGCATTGTACCCTTTTGCTTTGTGTTGTGCACCGCCGGCGTCCTGGAACTGACCCTACCGGTCAGGCACCGATTCCTTTTCCTGACGCGGATCACCGGCGCAAGCCTGGTGTTGGCGATCAACGTCTATGTGCTGATCGACTTTGTCGCCGCGGGCGGCCTTGGCGTCAGCGCGCCGGCGTTCCGCGCTCCTTTTGGTCCCCTGCCGGGGCGCCCACACCCGGCCAGTGCTTTCAATTTCCTGATGGCCGCCATGGCCTTGCTGCTGCCGCGCACCGAACGGTTTGGACGGATTTTCACCGGCCTGATCACGCTGGGCCTCATCGTCACCGCCTTTAATTTCGTGGGCTATGCCTATGGCATCGCGGCGATCTCCCGGGGGCCGACCATCTCGGCAATGGCGCTGCCCACGATGATCGCATTCGTCCTGTTCTTTTTATCGGCGCTGCTGGCAAGGCCCGGGGCCGGCTGGACCGCCATCATCCTGGCGCGCAACAGCGGCGGCATCACGGCGCGCCGCCTCTTTCCGATCGTTCTGGCCTTTCCGTTCCTCGCGAACGGGATCATTCTTTTGGCGCACCG
Organism: Rhizomicrobium sp.; assembly: GCA_035279305.1. Taxonomy (GTDB): domain Bacteria; phylum Pseudomonadota; class Alphaproteobacteria; order Micropepsales; family Micropepsaceae; genus Rhizomicrobium. The sequence continues at coordinate 343 of DATEIA010000038.1, read as the reverse complement.
CGCGCATCCATTCGAGGCGCCGTTCGGTTTCGCCATCCTGGCGGTGATCACCTCGATCGGCCTGGGCACCATCACTATTGTCATTGCCGATTGGGTCGCCCGCGGCGAAGAGGGCCGGCAGCGAAGCCAAGCCTTGCTGGAGGCGGTGGTCGATAACAGCATGGCGATGATCCATGTCAAAGACCTTGCGGGCCGCTATCTCATGGTCAACCGCCGCTATCTGGATATTTTCCATATCGATCGGAAGGCGGTGATCGGCAAGACCGATTACGACATCTTCCCCAAACAGGAGGCCGACGCCTTTCGCGCCACGGACGAACAGGTGGTCCGCACCGGCCATCCG
>DATEIA010000037.1:0-4242 GCA_035279305.1 Rhizomicrobium sp. | reverse complement strand
GCGAGCAATCGTCCAATGACTTTGGCGGTATGGTCGACCATGGGGATGATACGGCCGTAATTCAGCCGGGTCGGCCCCAGAACCCCGATCACGCCCACGACCTTGCCCTGGGCATTGGCATAGGGAGCGGCCACAATCGAGGACCCCGACAGGGAAAACAGCCGGTTTTCCGAACCGATGAAGATGCGGACCCCTTCGCCCTCCTGGGCCAATTCCAACAGCCGGATCAGGTCCGCCTTGCGCTCGATATCGTCGAACAGGGTGCGGATACGATCCAGGTCGGCCTGGCTGTCCAGCAGGTGTGAGGTGCCGCGCACGATCAGCACCTTTTCCGGCCCCGCCAGGGTCGCCAGTCCTGTGGCCACCAGCTTGGCGGTCAGGGCATCGAGTTCTATCTTTTCACTGTCCAGTTCGGCCAGAATCTCGGCGCGCGCCCCATCGATGGTGCGGCCGCGCAGCCGCGCGCCCAGATAGTTGCTGGCCTCCGACAAGGCCGAGACCGGAAGGCCGGCGGGCGTGTCGATCACGCGGTTTTCCACCTGGCCGTCTTCGCTGACCATGATCACCAGCGCCTTGCCGGGCGCCACGGCGACGAACTCCACATGCTTGAGAGCGCTGTCCTGTTTGGCCGTCAGCATCAGCCCGGCGCAGCGCGACAGGCCGGCAAGGCTCTGGGCCGCCTGGGTCAGCACATCCTCGATGCGCTGGCCGCTGCCCGACATACGCGCTTCGATGGCGATACGTTCGTCCGGCGCCAGCTGGCCGATTTCGAGCAGCCCGTCCACGAATAGACGCAGGCCCTTTTCGGTGGGAATCCGTCCGGCGCTGGTATGGGGGGCATAGAGCAGGCCCATGGCTTCCAGGTCGGCCATCACATTGCGGATGGAGGCTGGGGAGAGGGCATTGGGCAGGCGCTGGGACAAAGTGCGCGAGCCCACCGGCTCGCCGCCTGCCAGAAAAGCCTCGACCAGATGGCGGAAAACCTCCCGGGGCCGGTCGGTAAAGCCTTGCGGCATCACGAAGGAGGCAGGCGGTTCCAAGGCCAAGATACTGATATTCCTAATATTTCTGCTTTCCGGTTGCTTCCGGCAGGCGGCTGACGCTAGGTAACGCCCCAACGTTAGCAGACCGATATATGAGGCTCCATGCGCCCTTCAACTCGCGCCCCCGACCAGATGCGCGCCGTTTCCCTCACTCCGGGCTTTTCCCGCCATGCCGAGGGGTCGTGCCTGGTCAAGTTCGGCGACACCCATGTGCTGGTCACCGCCAGCCTGGAGGAGAAAGCACCGCCCTTCCTCAAGGGTTCCGGCAAGGGCTGGGTGACGGCGGAATATGGCATGCTGCCGCGTTCCACCCATGACCGCATGCGGCGCGAGGCGGCCGCCGGCAAACAATCGGGCCGCACCCAGGAAATCCAGCGGCTGGTGGGCCGGTCGCTGCGCGCGGTGTGCGATCTTTCGGCCTTGGGCGAACGTCAGATCACCATCGACTGCGATGTGCTGCAGGCCGATGGCGGCACCCGCACCGCCGCCATCACCGGCGGCTTTGTCGCGCTGGGTCAGTGCGTCGCCTTCATGAAGAAAGTCGGCATGGTGAGCGCCCCGGTGATCAAGGATCATGTCGCGGCGATCAGTTGCGGCATCGTCAAGGGCAATGCCGTGCTGGACCTGGATTACGATGAAGACTCCACCGCCGAGACCGACGCCAATTTCGTGCTGACCGGCGCGGGCGGGCTGGTGGAGATTCAAGGCACCGCCGAAGGCGCGCCCTTTAGCGAGGAACAATTGGCGGCGCTGCTCAAGCTGGCGCGCAAGGGTATCGGCGAATTGGTCGAGCTGCAGAAGCTGGCGCTTCTTTGATGGAGAAGTGGGCGTGAGACTGCCGCGCGGCAGCCAACTTGTCGTCGCCTCCCACAATGAAGGCAAGGTGCGCGAGATCAAGGCGCTGCTGGGTCCGCATGGCATCCATCCGATAAGCGCCGGATCGCTGGGTCTGGCGGAACCGGAAGAGACCGGCGCGACGTTCGCGGCCAATGCGCAAATCAAGGCGCTGGCTTGCGCCAAAGCCAGCGGTCATGCGGCGCTGGCGGATGATTCGGGCCTTTGCGTCGATGCCCTGGATGGCGCGCCCGGCATTTATTCGGCGCGCTGGGCCGGACCGGCCAAGGATTTCCGTATCGCGATGACCCGCATTCATGACGCGCTGCGCCATAAGGGCCTGACAAGCAGCGCGGCGAAGTTCGTCTGCGCTTTGTGCGCCGCGCTGCCGTCCGGTGAGATGCAGACCTTTGAAGGCGAGGTGCATGGGCATCTTACCTTTCCGCCGCGCGGCGAACATGGCTTCGGCTATGATCCGATTTTCATCGCCTATGGCATGGAGCAGAGTTTCGCGGAGATCGAACCGGCCCGCAAACATGCCATGAGCCACCGCGCCAAGGCCTTCGAGAAGCTGCTGCATTCCGGCATTTTCAATGAGTCTTTCTAGTTCTTTTCTGTCATGCCCGCACCCCTGTCCGCGCGAAGCGCGGCCGGAGTGTAAACTCCAGCGGGCATCCAACTTTCGCACGAGGGCACAGAAGATGGATTCCCGCTTTCGCGGGAATGACAAGTATAGGGCAACGCTGTGAGCTTCGGCGTCTATGTCCACTGGCCTTTCTGCGCCGCCAAGTGCCCCTATTGCGATTTCAATTCCCATGTCCGCGCCGCGATCGATGAAGACGGTTGGGTGGACGGCATTCTCGCCGAGCTGGATTGGGTCGCCGCAAATCAGGGAGCGTCGGCGAGCGCCGGAGCGACCAACAATAAAGTACGCCCGGTCGTCGAAACCATCTTCTTCGGCGGCGGCACACCATCCTTGATGGCGGGCAAATCCGCCGGACGCATCCTCTCAAGAATCGCCGCGCTCTGGCCGCTGGCGAATGATCCGGAAATCACCTTGGAGGCCAATCCCGCCAGCGCCGACGCGGCGCGCTTTGCCGACTACCGCGCCGCCGGAGTCAATCGCGTGTCGCTGGGCGTGCAGGCGCTGAACGATGCCGATCTGAAAAAACTCGGCCGCCTGCATGACGTGGCGGAAGCCAAGGCGGCGCTGAAAATGGCGATGGGCCAATTCCACCGGGTTTCCCTGGATTTGATCTATGCCCGTCCCGATCAGAGCGACGCGGCCTGGCGCGAAGAACTCAAACAGGCTTTGGCTTTCGGCACCGATCATTTGTCGCTGTATCAGCTGACCATCGAGCCGGAAACGCCTTATGCGTTGTTGCACCGGAACGGCCAATTGCAGATTCCCGGCGAAGACTTGGCGGCGGGCCTGTATGAGACGACCCAGGAACTGACCGAAGCGGCGGGCCTGCCGGCCTATGAAATTTCCAATCACGCCCGCGCCGGACAGGAAAGCCGCCACAATCTGATCTATTGGCGCTATGGCGATTATGCCGGGGTGGGGCCAGGCGCGCATGGCAGGATCACTCTGGGTGGGCAGCGTACCGCCACCGCCGCGATCAAGCTGCCGGAACGCTGGCGCGATACGGTGGCAAGGAACGGTCACGGATTTTCCGATAAGACGCCGGTCTCGGACGAAGAAGCGGCGCGCGAACATTTGCTGATGAATCTGCGGCTGGCGGAAGGGCTTGATCTTGCGAGGTATGAAAAACGCTGGGGCAGGGGTTTGGACGCGGCAAAGATCGCCGCTCTCGTCGAACAGGAATTTCTGACACGCGATGGTGATCGGCTGACCGTGACGCCGAATGGGCGCCTGTTGCTCAACCGCGTGATCGAAGCGCTGCTCTAAGAGTTCTTCCCCAAAAACGTCGTCGGCGCGGGGCTCACCACCACCGGGCCGGTGGCGGTCACTTCCAGCACCGCCAAGCCGCGCTCGGAGGTGCCGTCGGGCTTGAAGCGGAAGATGCCGTTGACCCCGGCAAAACCATTGGGATCCATCAGGGCGGCGGTGGTGAAGCGGTGATAGGGCCTGCCCGGCGCCAGCAGCGCGACAAGAGACACGGCATCGTAAGCCAGGCTTGCCAATTGCGCCGGCGCGGCGCCGAAAGCGGCGCGATACTTGCCGGCGAATTCGGCATCGGTGTTGGGCGCGGGCGCGGCATACCAGCTTCCCAGCAGGCTGGCTTCGCGCATCAATTGGGCGTCATCGTCCCACAAGCCTGTGCCCAGCAGCTTGACCTTGTCCCTTGTCGCGCCCTCCAAAGACAAAGTGGGCGCGATGGCGCGCAGGATCACGCCGCCC
>DATEIA010000036.1:0-2300 GCA_035279305.1 Rhizomicrobium sp. | reverse complement strand
GGTCGCCGCGGGTGAAAATGCGCCCGGCCGCCATGCCGGCCTTCAGCGCCACTTCCGGCGTCAGTTTGGCGGTGTTGACGCGGCCTCGGATGCCGTCGGTGCCGAAATATTTGCGGGTCATGGAGACATGGTCCTAGGAACAACCTGTTTTAGCACAAACTGGTTGCCGGAGGTTAACGGGACTTATCGACGGTTTTTTGACCTATGGTTTTCAGGACCTTAACCCCATCCTTGAGCGGTGCTGGGGCATGGGTGCGGATATAGTCGGCGCCCTGGCCTTGCGCAAACAATTCAGCCGCCAAGCTGGCAGCCCCGGCCTCGGTTGCAGGGTGATTGACCAGCCTGCGCAGGAAGCCCTTGCGGGAGAGCGAAACCAGCAGCGGCAGACCGTAGCGGGCTTTCAGCTCCGGCAGGCGGCGAAGAACGATCAGGGAATTTTCGGGATCGGTCCCCAGGAACTGGCCCATGCCGGGATCCAGGATCAGGCGTTCGCGCGCGATACCTGCCTTGGCCAAGGCCTCGATGCGTGCATCAAAGAAAGCCGTGACGCGGTCAAAGATTTCCGCCGAAGGCACCTCGGTGCGCACGGCCACGCCCTGGGGCTGCACCATATGCATCACGATCAATTTGGCCCCCGACTGCGCCAGCTCGGGATAGAGCGCGGCATCGGGAAAGCCATGAATGTCGTTGAGATAATCGACACCCTGTTTCAGCGCCCAGCACTGCACCTCACTCGCGAAACTGTCGATGGAAAGACGCAAGCCCTTTGCCTTCAGGTCCGGCACCACCGCCTTCAGCCGGCCGATCTCGACGTCCGGCGCCACGGCTTGTGCATCGGGATGGGACGAGGCCGCGCCGATATCGATGATATCGGCGCCATCCTTGGCCAACGCATCCGCGTGCGCCAGCGCTGCGCCCGGCTCCAGATATTTTCCGCCGTCGGAAAAAGAGTCGCTGGTGATGTTGAGGATGCCGAGAATTTTCATGGGCCCATCTGTCAAGGAAGATGGATGGCCGGGTCAAGCCCGGCCATGGAGAGTTTTATGGATTAACGCGGCGCGAGGAGTTTTGTGGCGTGAGCAGGGTTGCTAGCGACAGCGTAGCAACGAGCGACGTGTACAAGACGTACACGAGCGGTCCATAGCGGCAGCGTATGGACGCGACGAACTCACGACGCAAAAGAACCGCGCCGCCCAAGCCGCCTCGGCTACCGAGGCTGCGGCTCCGGCGAAATAATCGGACCAGGCCCGGCAGGACGGGATTTTCCCGCAACGGGAACGGAGGTGCCCTCGCCGCGGGCGGGCAGCACCGGATCCTCATACGGCGTACGGACCGGAGGAATGCCCTTAAGCAGCGCGTTGATCTCATCGCCGGTCAAGGTTTCATATTCCAACAGCCCGCGCGCCAGCACGTTCAGATCGGCCTGGCGGGTGGTGAGGATGTCCTTGGCGCGCTGATAGCTCTCATCGATGATGCGGTGGATTTCGGAGTCGATCTTCTGCGCTGTGGCTTCGGAGACATTCTGGGTGCGCGACACGCTATGGCCCAGAAAGACCTCTTCCTGGTTCTCGGCATAGGCGATCGGGCCCAAACTGTCGGACATGCCGAAGCGGGTCACCATGGCGCGGGCCATGCGGGTGGCCTGCTCGATGTCGCTTTGCGCGCCGGTGGTCACTTTTTCATGGCCGAACACCAGTTCCTCGGCCAGGCGGCCGCCGAATGCGACGCACAGATCCGCCAGCATCTTCTGGCGGGTCAGCGATAGCTGATCGCGCTCCGGCAGGCGCATCACCATGCCCAGGGCGCGGCCGCGCGGAATGATGGTCGCCTTGTGAATGGGGTCGGAACCTTCGACGCTGATGGCGACGATGGCGTGGCCGGCTTCGTGGAAGGCGGTGAGCTTCTTTTCCTCGTCGCTCATCGCCATGGAACGCCGCTCGGCGCCCATCATCACCTTGTCCTTGGCGTCTTCCAGCTCGCTCATGGTGACGACGCGCTTGCCGCGGCGGGCGGCCAGCAGCGCGCCTTCATTCACCAGATTGGCCAGGTCGGCGCCGGAGAAGCCCGGCGTGCCGCGCGCGATGGTGCGCGGATCGACATCGGGGGCCAGCGGCACCTTGCGCAGATGCACGCGCAGGATTTTCTCGCGGCCCGCCAGATCGGGATTGGGCACCACCACATGGCGGTCGAAGCGGCCGGGACGCAGCAGCGCCGGGTCCAGCACATCGGGCCGGTTGGTGGCGGCGATCAGGATCACGCTTTCATTGGCTTCAAAGCCGTCCATCTCCACCAGCAACTGG
>DATEIA010000035.1:0-3490 GCA_035279305.1 Rhizomicrobium sp. | reverse complement strand
GGCGGCCGCGCCCAGGATGGCGCCCAGAGCGGCCCCGCCCAAAGTACCGCCCACGGTGCCGCGTGTCTGCTCGCTACGCGCGGCTTCGCCCGGTGTGGTGTAGCCGGTGCGCGCCGCGGCATCGCGGCGGCAGAACATATCGCGGTCTTGCGCGGCGGCCTGTGCCTGCGCGTCCCGCGCCCGCTCGTCACGCGCGCGTGCGTCAGCGTCCCTTCGCGCATAAACAGCTTGCGCGTCCGCGGGCGGAGAACCCAAACCCTCCCCGTCGTCGAGATCGGGGGCGTTGCGTGCGCTATGGGACAGATCGGCCGGCGGTGCATTGGCCGGTTGCGCCATCGCGGTGGTACCCAGCAGGGCAACCGTCAAGGCGGCGATAAGCGGTGTACGGAACATTGCGAGCGACTCCCACGAAAAATAGCTTGCCCCAACTACCAATACAGATAGGAGACGCCCGCCGGGCATCAATGTCAAAGGCAAGATTTGTCCATTTTGCGCCGCCGGGACGGCACCGTTCATGCAGCGTTCAGGAAAGGTTTGAAACCCTGGTCTGTACGATAGCCGGAGCCAGGCGGCCGCCGGCTGGAAATCGGAAATCAGGCCGCTGTCGACAAAGCCGAACGCCCGCGCCGGCGCAGCAGTTCCGCTTCTTCTTCGCTGAACAAAAAGCCCGTCAATTCCGCGCAAAACAGGAACTGGGCATTGGCGACGGCATCTTGCGGATTGGCTTTCAACGCTTTCAGCACATCGTCATTGTAGCGCCGGAGCAACGTGCTCAACTCGTCATCGGTGGTCTTTTGCTTGGCGGCAAAGGAGGCGGCGGCGGCAAAGGTCCGGCAGCCCGCCACCAGGCGGGCATAGCGCATGGCCATTTCCTGCTTTTCCGCGCCCGGATGCTTGCTGAGATCGGCGCCTTTGCCCTTGGACATGGGCAGGGCGGCGCTGACTTCCTTGGGCGCGCGTTCCATGAAAGCTTCCATCACCTTGCCGATCATCACGCGTTCGGCCAACAGGCGCTTGCCCCATTCGCCTTCGCGCTTGAGCTCGATTTCCTTGACGATATGGCTGGAAAGATCGGCGAAACTCTTGACCTCTTCCATCAGTCTGTCCGCATCGAACAGCGGGTGGCGCGTGGCCTGAATCGAGGTCTTCAAAGCGTCCATGCGGGAAAAGAGGATTTCGCCCACCAGACCCATATCGGTCTTGGAGATCAAGGTTTCGTCGCTGTGACGCGTAATCAGCATGGGCAAGCGCAGCGCCTCCCACGGCTTGTTCAAGCGATTCATCACGATCACCGCCACATAGGGCGCGACATCGGGTAGATCTTTGGCGAGCTGGTCGTAGATTTCACGCACCTGCCAAACCAGTTGCTCTGTGAACGCGGCAACCGGACGCGGCAGCAGCGTGACAAGCTTTTCCACGGCTTCGCCTGCCGACAGCAGCAACACCATGTCGGAAATATCCTCAACGGCGAAGGCGTCGCCCAATATCTTTTGCGCCGCCAGCCGGCCGGCTTCTGTGGCGGTCGCCTTTTGCATCGCTTCGGCCGCCAAGGGCCAATATTGCGTGGCGCGGATCAGGGCCGCGTCCGGCTTGTGACTCAGCACCAGCGCTTTGCATTCTGCGCTATAGGCGGCGGTCTGTGCCGGCAGCAGCGTCTGTGACAACCAGTTCCAGGCGGGCACCAAGGTGCCGCGTGCGATCGAACCCTTTTGCTTGGACCTGCGCGGCGCGGCCGTCAGCAGATCTTGGAATGGACGGCAGAACAGGCGCAAGGGCGTGGGCGTGCGCTCGTAATTCTCGCGGCGCAGGATGGGGCGCAAGCCCTCCAGAATGTCGTTGTGCGGAAGATTGTTGTTGTCCATCAGCTGGTCGACTTCGACAGCCATGGCGAGGCGCGCGGCCATCGTCCCCGGCAGACTGCCGAGAAAAGCCTTGAGCAACACTGTTTTGTCTTGCGGTATAGGCACGAAGCTGCAGCCCTCCAGCTGCCTGTGCCAACATTAGGGGGATATCGTTAACACCCTGTTTCTTTTATTGAATTGCGGGCAGTTCCAGACGGGCCTCGACCCCCCCCAGGGAACTTTCCCCGAGGGAGAAAAATCCCCCATAAAGCTTGGAAATATCCCGCACTATGGCCAAGCCGAGGCCGGAACCGGGTACGCTTTCGTCCAGCCTTTCGCCCCGCTCGCCCACCTGGCTCCGCTGCTCGGCCGATAGGCCGGGGCCGTCATCCTCCACGGTCAAAATCAGCCGGCCGCCGGTTTTTTCGCAGCGCGCCCGCACCCGGCTTTTGGCCCATTTGCAGCCATTGTCGATCAGGTTGCCCAGCATCTCTTCCAGGTCCTGGCGTTCGCCGCGGAAATAGATGCCATCGTCGCATTCCGCGTCGATCACGATGCCGCGCACCGCATGGATGCGGGCGATGACCCGGGAAAGATCGTCCATCACCGCGCTGAGCTGGGTGCGGTTGCCCAGCACATCCAGCGAGCCGGCGGCGCGCGCGCGGCTGAGATAGTGATCGACTTGGCGGCGCATGGAAAACACCTGGCGCTTGACCATCTCCGCCAGGGGCGCGGTGGCAGCGTCGCGCTCATGCGCCTCGGCTTCAGCGGCCAGAACCGACAGCGGCGTCTTGAGAAAATGCGCCAAGTTGGAGACATGGGTGCGGGCCCGGCCCACCACTTCCTCGCTGTGTTGGATCAGGGAGTTCAATTCGGTGGCCAGTGGCGCGATCTCGGTGGGAAATTTTCCGTCCAGCCGGCGCGCTTCGCCGTCGCGGATTTTTGCCAGGCTCTTGCTGACCTGGCGCAAGGGCAGCAGGCCGACTTTCACCTGCACCAGGATAGCGGCGATCAATCCCAGCCCCAGCAGCAGGAACGACCAGAACAAGGTGGTGTTGAAATCCTGCGTCTGGCGATCCACTTCCGACAGATCGCCGGCCACCAGAAAGGTATAATCGGCGTCGCCGCCATTGTCGGGGGTGAGGTCGACCCGCCGCGACACCACGCGCAGCCGCTGGTTTTCCGGGCCCACCGCATCGCCCCAGGTGAGCGGACCTTTGCGGGTTTGATTGAACGGGTTGAGGTCCCGGTCGAACAGCGAGCGCGAAATCTGCCCGCCGCTATTGCCGGCTTTGATCTGGTAATAGAGACCGGAATAGACCCGGTCGAATTTGTGGTTGAGAAAGCGGCCGGCCAGCATCACCCCACCATTGGGATCGGGCTCGGCGGCGGCGATCAATCCGTCCATGTCGGCCTGAAGCGCGGCATCGAAGCTGTTCTGCGCCGCCATGCGGAAGGCATTGGACAGAACGGCGCCGCCCACTACCAGCCCCAGCATGGTCCATACCGCCGCCGCCGCGATCAGGCGGGACGATAGGGATTCAAGCCTCAGCCGGCGTGCCGCCCAGTTTGGGATCTTCCAGCGAATAGCCAAGCCCGCGTACCGTTTGAATAAGGCCTGCGTCGAGTTTCTTGCGCAGGCGGCCGAT
>DATEIA010000034.1:0-9492 GCA_035279305.1 Rhizomicrobium sp. | reverse complement strand
CGTTATCGAGCGCATGTTTTGCCGGCTCAAGGACTTCCGGCGCATCGCGACCCGATACGACAAGCTGGCGCGCAACTTCCTATCCGCCGTTCTGCTCGCAGCCGCCATCACATGGTGGGCTAATTGAGTCCGGACCCTAGTCAGGCTCACGGTCTGGTTGCCGCGATGTGGGACAAGCATTGCGGCTGTTTTGCAGTCGGCACGGGCTTGGACGGAAAGACGCCGAACCGTTTGCTGGCGCTGGATGCTCAGCTTTGGCCGTTGTTGGCGCTGTCCGGTGGTGTGGCGCGTTATGGCAAGGCACTGCGGACGGCGCGCGAGAAGATGGCAATGGGTGATGGCTTGGCCTATAGCGAGGCAGGCGGCGCGATCTGGACCGAAGGCACCGCCCAGGCGGCTCTGCTGATGGGCCTGATGAATCAACCGCAGCAAGCTGCACGACTGATGACGGCCGTGGAGCGCAGCCGCGCGCCAGACGGCAGCTATTTCGCGGCCGACCGCGACGTCGATACCGGTTTTCGCCTGGATACCGATCCAAGTCAGGCACGGCGCTATTTTCACGTGTCGCATCTGGGGGCGCTGGCCTGGACGGCCATGGCGCAGCGACGGTTCAATCCCTTCACCTTTGCCGCCGCATTGCCCAGCGATTGACTTCCTGCAATAGAAAATCTTTACTACAGGTGTAGGAACAATCCTTTTTTTGGGTTATAAAGCTCACGGGAAGGGCACCTGCCAGGAGTGCGTCATGAAACATGTCGTTCTGTTAAGCCTGCTTGCCGCCGCCACCCCCGCTTTTGCCGATACCGGTTCCATCTGTGTCGATGCCAGCAGCCACAATCAATACAATGCCCGGCCGCTGGCCCAGCACGATGTGCTGGCGCGCAACGCATTGGGCAGCGACCACCGCGCCGCGCGGATCGCCACCACCTGCATCCATATCTACCGCGACTCCCTTGTGGCGCTGCAGTCGCTGACCCGCTGCATCGGCAAGGGCGATGAGGTGGCGGTCTCCACCATCGGTGGCCGCAGCGAGCGCTGCCGCGTTACCGGCGTGACGCCAGCGGAGCAGAGTTATGCGGATGCGAAGTACAGCTACAAGTAATTTTGACTCATAAATTCAACCTGTCATGGCCCGCGAATGCGGGCCACCCAGATGACGTCTGCATTTCTCCTTCAGGACTATAGGAACCCAACTGGATGGCCCACACGGAGTTTACGCTCCGGTCGCGCTTCGCGCGGACCGGGGTGGTGGGCCATGGCAATTGTGGTTGTCAGCGCAAAGGCCTGTGGCCGGTGATGGCGTTCCAGATCGCCAATACGATAATGGCGCCGATCACCGCCACCAGGGCCGAGACGATGAAGCTATGCTGGTCGTAAGTGAAGTTGCCGCTGATTTGCTGAAACAGAAAACCGCCCGCCAACGCGCCCACCAGGCCCAGCGCGATATTGACCAGGCAGCCGCTGCCGCCCTTGCCCATGATGCCGTTGGCCAGCCAGCCCACGATGGCGCCAAAGACAATCCAGCCCAGAATATGCATTGCAATCGTTCCGTTAGCGCAAACTCACATATAGCATGGTGACCGCCGCCGCCGCCATCACGGCGGTGGAAAGCCAACCCAGCCCGCCCAGCACCCAGCCGGCGCGGAATTTACCCATCTTGCGGCGGCTCGATGCCACGAACATCAGCGCCGCCATCATCGGCACCGCGATCACGCCATTCAAGACCGCGCTCCAATATAGCGCCTTGATGGGATCGATGGGCGACCAATCGATGCCCAGGCCCAGCAAGACCGCCGCACCGATCACCGTGTAAAAACCGCGTGCCTGCCAGGGCATGCGGTCCAGCCCAGTCTTCCAGCCCGCGGCTTCCGCCACCGCATAGCCTGCTGATCCCGCCAACACAGGAATCGCAAGGAGTCCGGTGCCGATAATGCCGATGGCGAACAGTCCGAACGCAAATTCCCCGGCAATGGGCTCCAGCGCCTTGGCCGCGTCGGCGGCGGAATTGATGCTGGTGACGCCATGGGCATGCAGAGTGGCGGCGGTGGCGATCATGATGGCCAGTGCGACCAGGTTGGACGCCAGCATGCCGGCGATGGTGTCGATGCGGATGCGGCTGATGGCGGCGGGACCTTCGCGCGGCCGGTCGATCAGCGGATGCTCGGCCTTGTTCTGGTGCACTTCCTCCACTTCCTGGGCGCTTTGCCAGAAAAAAAGATAGGGGCTGATGGTGGTGCCGAAGATCGCGACAATGGTGATGGCGGCGCTTTCCGTGAGATTGGGATGCAAGCCGATCAGCCCGGCGCCGATTTGCGTCCAGTCCAGCGGCAACAAGAATATGATCGCGACATAGGCGAACAGGCTGAAGGTCAGCACCATCAGGAAACGGGCGTATTTGCGATAGGGAATGAAAAGCTGCAGCCCCAGCGACAGAAAAGCGAAGAACAAGGTGAAGACATGCTCGTTCAGCCCGGTCACCAGCTTGGCGGCCGCGCCCATGGCGGCAAGATCGGCGCCCACATTGACGGTGTTGGCGATGAACAACAGCGCCAGCAGTCCCAGCACCAAGGGACGCGGCAAAACTTGGCCCATATTGTAGGCCAGTCCGCGGCCGGTGACGCGTCCCACCAGGGCGCTGACCATCTGGATCGCCGCCATCAGCGGAAATGTCAGCAACAGGGTCCAGAGCAGGTTGAAGCCGAACTGGGCACCGCCCTGGCTGTAGGTGGCGATACCGCTGGGATCGTCGTCGGCGGCGCCGGTGATCAGGCCCGGCCCCAGCTGCTTGAGCAGGGGTGCGGCGTGCAGACGGGCGCGAAGGCCGGGTTTGGACATGGTGAGGATATTCTCCTTTTCCCCGGCCTCCGTCAGCCCCGTAAACATGCAGAACAAAATGGACTTGCGTCCTACGTCTCTTGTAGTAGAGTTGGCGGTGAGGGGCGCATGGAGGAATGCATGAACCGTTCTCTTTTGGCTGCGGCTTTTTTGATCACCGCGCTGCCGGCCACCGCCCAACCCGCTGCCGCACCATCGGACCCGCCCTGCCTGCGTCAGCGCAATATCTATGACTTCAAGACCGTGCCGGGTAACCGCTCGCTGATCGTCACCGACCTGGCGCAAAAACGCTATCGCCTGAATTTCATGGGCGCCTGCCACAATCTGCAACATCATCTTCAGCTTGGGTTCAAGACCGAAGGCGTGGGCACTTTGTCTTGTGTCGCAAGGGGCGATTCCGTGCTTCAGCGCGATGTCGTCGGGCCCAACAGATGCGTCATCCAGAGCGTGGAATATCAAACCCCGGCGCTGGACAAGGCCGATGCCGAGGCCGCAGCCGCCGCAAAGGCCAAGCAGCGTTAGGCGACTCGGCCCTGAATCGGCTAGTCAGGGCGTCCTCCCCGGCACGCGCGAAGCGCGTTTGCATGGGGAGGTAGCCGTAGCAGCGTTGGCGGTTTGGCGTGAGCCAAAGCGCCAAGCAAGCTGCGAAGGGTGAGGTTGGCGACCAAGCCAACCGAACGCCAAGCACCGCCAGGTGCGCAGGCCGGATCGGAGGGGGAGAGTTGCGCGGTTATTTCGGAGTTGGCGTCGAAGGTGTTTCCAAGCCGATGAATCTGGGCAATCTGGTCCGGATCGCGCATGCCTTTGACGCCAGCTTTTTCTTTTCCATTGCGCCGCGCCTGAAATTGTCTGACGCCAACAGCGATACCTCGCGGGCGCAAGGCGCCTTGCCGTTTTACGCGTTCGAGCGGCCGGAAGATTTCCGCCTGCCGCTGGGCTGCCGGTTGGTGGGGGTGGAAATCACCGACGATGCGGTGGAATTGCCGCGCTTCCGCCATCCCATGCGCGCCGCTTATGTCTTCGGGGCCGAACGCTATTCCCTGTCGCCCCAGATGCTCGCGCGTTGCGAATTCGTGGTGAAGATTCCCACCCGTTTTTCCATCAATGTCGGGATGGCGGGCGCCATTGTGCTCTATGACCGTTTGGTGAATCTGGGCGGTTACGGCGGACGGCCCGTGACGCCCGGCGGGGAAGACGCCGACCTTCCGCCGGTGCATAGCTGGGGCGCGCCCTTGGCGAAGCCGCGTGACTATTGATGGAACATGTTAGCGCCGCGCTTGCGAGCGCAAGCGGAGAGGGGGTAAGAGTGCGTCATGTCTCCCCCGGCTTTGAAAATCACCAATCTGCGTAAGGTCTATCGCCGCGGCACCGTCGCGGTGGAAGACATTTCATTGTCCATACCGGAGGGCGAGTTTTTCGGCTTTCTGGGCCCCAACGGCGCGGGCAAGTCCACCACCATCCATTGCGTCACCGGCATTGCCGAGCCCAGCGCCGGCACCATCGAGATTTTCGGCATGGATGCGGTGAAGGACTATCGCGAGGCGCGCCGCCTGGTCGGATTGTGCCCCCAGGAATTCAATGTCGATCCCTTCGCCAATCCCCGCCAGATCGTGGATTGGATGGGCGGCTATTTCGGCATGGGCGCGGCCCAGCGCAAATCGCGCGTCGATTTCCTGATGGAACGGTTCGAACTGATCCCCCATCAGAAAAAGCAGTTCCGCGAATTGTCCGGCGGTCTCAAGCGCCGGGTGGTGCTGGCCCGCGCCCTGGTCCACGATCCCCAGCTGATCATCCTGGACGAGCCCACCGCGGGCGTGGATGTGGAGCTGCGCCGGGTGCTGTGGCGCTATCTCGCCGAGATCAACAAGGACGGCAAGACCATTCTTCTCACGTCGCACTATCTGGAAGAAGTGGAACGGCTTTGCCGGCAGATCGCCATTGTCAGCAAAGGACGCATCGCGCGCGAAGGCACCAAGGACGAGATCGCGGGCGGGCCGGGCGGGCTGGAACAGGCCTATCTGGCGGCGACCGGCGCCGAAGCCGATCATGTGGCGGGCCAATGATCATGGAGGCGAACCGGAAGCTGGGCGTCAACTGGATCGGCCTGAACACCATGGTCCGGCGCGAGGTTTCGCGCATGATGCGGGTCCCGATCCAGGCCTTTGTCGCGCCTTGGATCTCGGCACTGTTGTTCATCTTCATCTTCGGTTTTGTGGTCGGCGGGCGCATCGACCAGATCGGCGGCCACCGCTATCTGGAATTCGTGCTGCCCGGTATTGTGATGATGAACGTGGTCAATGCCGCTTTCCTGCAATCCTCCTCGGCGATCTATTTCTCCCGCTTTATCCGTTTCATCGAGGAAACGCTGGTCGCGCCCTTGTCCTATGCCGAAATGATCGCGGGCAGCCTGTCGGTGGTGGTGTTGCGTGCCTCCGTCACGGGCGTGGGCATTCTTGTGATGGGCGTGTGCTTCGGAGCGGCCCATGTCCAATCCTGGCCGCTGCTGCTGTTCTGGCTTGTCAGTGTTTCGGCGGTGTTCGGCCTTTTGGGGATCATTGTCGGGCTATGGTCCAAGAGCTTCGAGCAGCTCAACATGCCGGTGGTGTTTTTCCTGACGCCGCTATCGATGGTCGGCGGGGTTTTCAACACTGTCGAAATGCTGCCCGCATGGCTGCGTTGGCTGGCCTGGGCCAATCCCTTTTTCTATTTCATCAACGGCATTCGCGGCGCCATGATCGGCTTCGATGAAACCCCGCCGGGACTTGGCATTGGACTGACCCTGATTTCTCTGGTCGTTCTGGGTGGGACGGTCTGGCGCCTCTACGCCAAGGGGTATGGTTTGAGAGAATAACGGTTTCGGCCGCGGATCGGCGAAACTTGCGGTCGCAGGGCAAGGTCCGGTATCTTGCTTGCAATCACACAAACGCCCGATTTTGCTGCAATTTTTTGCGCCGAATCGACTGAGCGGAGCTAAAATGAACAAGGTCTTGGGAATTTGCTTGGGATTGAGCCTGGCCGCGGCGCTGCCGGCCGCGGCGGAGCCCGCCACTCTGCTGGGCGTGTTCGGCAACTGGACAGCCTATTCCTCCGGCACCGGCTCCAGCCTGACCTGCTATGCGCTTTCCAAGCCGCGCGCGTCCCGGCCCGCCACGGCCAAGCGCGGCGCCATCTATCTGATGGTGTCCGACTGGCCGTCGCGCAAGGCGAAAGCCGAAGCCCAGGTCGTTTATGGCTATCAGGCCAAGGAAGGCGCCGCCGCCGCCTTGGGCGTGGGCGCGGACAAGTTCACCTTCTTCATGCGCAACAATGGCAAGGAGGGCAGCGCCTGGCTGCAGCAGCTGGGCGACAATGCGCGGCTGATCACGGCCATGCAGGAGGGCGTGTCGGCGGTGGCCAGCGGCGTCAGCATGCGCGGCACCAAGACCAGCGATACCTACAGCCTGTCCGGCTTCAAGGACGCGCTGGAGAAAATCCACGCCGTCTGCCAGACGTGATGGCCCCCTCAAACAACATGCGTACATCTCTCATTGGACTGGACCGGGAGGCGCTGAAGGCCGCGCTGGCCGCGGCGGGCGTGCCGGCCAAATCCGTGGCCATGCGGACCAACCAGCTGTGGAACTGGATCTATGTCCATGGCGCGCGCGATTTCGCGGCGATGAGCAATCTGGCCAAGGATTTTCGCGCCCTGCTGGAAAATTCCTTCACCCTGGCGCGGCCCGAAGTGGTTGCGGCGCAGGTGTCGCAAGACGGTACCCGCAAATGGCTGCTCAAGACCGGGCCGGGGATCGAGTTCGAGACCGTCTATATTCCCGAAAGCGATCGCGGCACCTTGTGTGTTTCCTCGCAGGTGGGTTGCACTTTGAATTGCCGTTTCTGCCACACCGGCACCCAGAAGCTGGTGCGTAATCTTAATCCCGACGAAATTCTGGGCCAGCTGCTGATCGCCAAGGATGCGCTGGAGGATTGGCCGTCCACCGTGCCCAATCGCAAGGTCACCAATATCGTGATGATGGGGATGGGCGAGCCGCTCTACAATTTCGACCATGTGAAGGCGGCGCTGGCGATTGTGATGGACGGCGACGCATTGGCGCTTAGCAAGCGGCGGGTGACCTTGTCGACCGCCGGCGTGGTGCCGATGATCCCGCGCGCCGGCAACGAGATCGGTTCCAGCCTGGCGATTTCGCTGCATGCGGTGAAGGACGAGATCCGCGATGAGATCGTGCCGATCAACAAGAAATATCCGATTGCCGAACTGATCGAAGCCTGCCGCACCTATCCCGGCGCCTCCAACGCCCGGCGTATCACGTTCGAGTATGTGATGTTGAAGGGGGTCAATGACAGTCTGGCCGATGCGCGCGCCTTGGTGAAACTGGTGGCGGGGATTCCCGCCAAGATCAATCTGATTCCCTTCAATCCCTGGCCCGGCGCGCCCTATGAATGTTCGGACTGGAGCCAAATCGAGAAATTTGCCGAGATCGTCAATCGCGCGGGCTATGCCTCGCCGGTGCGCACCCCGCGCGGCCGCGACATCATGGCGGCCTGCGGTCAGCTCAAGAGCGAGAGCGTCAAGCAGCGCGCGTCGGAGCGGCTGGCGGCTGAGAAACTAGCAGACATGCAGTCCGGCCAGCTGGCCCGGATGCCCCATTGATGCAGAAGCTGCTGATCGCGCTGGGCGTGGTCCTGGTGGCGGCGGGTTTGCTTTGGCCATACCTGTCGCGCCTGGGTCTGGGGCGGTTGCCGGGCGACATCGTCCTCCAGGGCGAGCATGGCGGCTTTTATTTCCCCATCGTCACCTGCATCCTGGTCAGCCTGGTCCTGACCCTGATTTTTTGGCTGATGGGGAAACTTTAGCATCATGATCCTTCGCGCGGAGCGGCCTTCCGACCGTGACATGATCCGGGCCGTTCATCTGGCGGCGTTTCCGTCGCAGGATGAAGCCAATCTCGTGGATGCGCTGCGCCGTGATGGCGATGCAGCCGTCTCGCTTGTCGCATTGGAGAACGGACAGGTCACGGGACACGTGCTTTTCTCGCGCATGGTGGAGCCGGCATGCGCGTTGGGGCTTGCGCCTGTCGCGGTGCTGCCGGCTTTCCGCCGCCGGGGCGTCGGTGCCAGCTTGATAGAAGCCGGACTTGCACAAGCTTCCGGGCAGGGCTGGGAGTTGGTGTTCGTGGTGGGCAATCCGGCCTATTACCGGCGGTTCGGTTTTGACACCGCGCTGGCCCGGGGCTTTACCTCGCTTTATGCGGGCGATCATTTCATGGCACGCGCGCTGGTCACGACGGCAGCCCGGGGCGGAAAAGCCGAATATGCACCGGCTTTTTCCGGGCTCGGCTGAGGCGCGGGCCACTGGATTTCCGGCCCTAAATCCCTATAGTCCCGGCGATTTTGCGGGGTTCCAGCCGTGGCCAAAAAAGACATCAAGAAGGTCGTACTCGCCTATTCCGGCGGGCTGGACACGTCGGTCATTTTGAAGTGGCTGCAGACCGAGTATGGCGCCGAAGTCGTCACCTTCACCGCCGATCTGGGGCAGGGCGAGGAGATCGAGCCGGCGCGCCAGAAGGCCCTGACCCTGGGCATCAAGCCGGGCAACATCTTCATCGAAGACCTGCGCGAGGAATTCGTCCGCGATTTTGTTTTTCCCATGTTCCGCGCCAATGCGGTCTATGAAGGCGTCTATCTCTTGGGCACCTCCATCGCCCGGCCCTTGATCGCCAAGAAGCAGATCGAGATCGCCGAGGCGGTTGGGGCCGATGCGGTGTGTCACGGTGCCACCGGCAAGGGCAACGACCAGGTTCGGTTCGAGTTGGGCTATTATGCGCTGAAGCCCGACATCAAGGTGATCGCGCCCTGGCGGGAATGGAACCTCACCAGCCGCACCAAACTGCTGGAATTCGCCGAACAGAACCAGATTCCCATCGCCAAGGACAAGCGCGGCGAAGCGCCTTTCTCGGTGGACGCTAATCTGTTGCACTCTTCTTCCGAGGGCAAGGTTCTGGAAGACCCGTCGCAAGAGGCGGACAGCATTGTCTATCAGCGCACCATCGCGCCCGAGGATGCGCCCGACAAGGCGGCATATGTCGAGATCGGTTTCGAAAAGGGCGATGCGGTCAGCATCGACGGCGAAAAGCTGTCGCCCGCCAGCCTGCTGACCAAGCTGAACGCGTTGGGCAAGGCCAATGGCATCGGCCGCCTGGATTTGGTGGAGAACCGTTTTGTCGGCATGAAGTCGCGTGGCGTGTATGAAACGCCCGGCGGCACGATTCTGCTGGCGGCCCATCGCGGCATCGAAAGCATCACCCTGGACCGCGGCGCGGCGCATCTGAAGGATGACATCATGCCCCGCTATGCGGCGCTGATTTACAACGGCTTCTGGTTCTCGCCCGAGCGCGAGATGCTGCAGGCCCTGATCGACAAGAGCCAGGAGTTCGTCACCGGTACCGTGCGGCTTAAGCTCTACAAGGGCAATGCCACTGTGGTGGGACGGTCGTCGCCTTATTCGCTCTATAGCGAGAAATTGGTGACCTTCGAGGACGACCAGGGCGCCTATGACCAGAAGGATGCCCAGGGCTTCATCAAGCTCAATGCGCTCAGGCTTCGCACCCTGGCGATGCGCAAGCGCAAGGTGACACGCTAAATGTCATCCCCGGCGCGGAC
>DATEIA010000033.1:0-9310 GCA_035279305.1 Rhizomicrobium sp. | reverse complement strand
CGTTATCGAGCGCATGTTTTGCCGGCTCAAGGACTTCCGGCGCATCGCGACCCGATACGACAAGCTGGCGCGCAACTTCCTATCCGCCGTTCTGCTCGCAGCCGCCATCACATGGTGGGCTAATTGAGTCCGGACCCTAGTTTCTACCGGCAGGGTGAAATTCCACTCTGAGCTGGCCCGGATAATACAGATTCTCTCACCGCCGCCGGGCAGCCCGCTCCGAGCCTTCGCGCTGGAGTGACTGTTCGAGGACTTCCCGGACAAAGCGAGTGTAGGGAATGCCGCGCTGTTTGGCGCGACGCTTGACTGCGTTCAACAGATTTGCAGGAAGCCGCATGTTGAGCTGCGAGGCTTTGGGTTCAAACTCAAATTGAACCGCCTCCCCGCCAGAAAGACCGTACTGCGTCAGATCGGCGTTGGCAACGAAGCGTTCGGCTTGCGCATCCGTCTTAAAAGTCGGGATTTTCTTTTTCATAATGTGCAATCTCCTTGGCATGCATATAACGCGCGCTGATGGGGCGAATAACGGATTGGCGACCGCGCGGCCGCACCGTGAACACGATAAAAACATACCGGCCACCTTTGTCCCGTCCGATGGCTCGCAACCGCTCTTCGGTTTGTGAATGGTCGTCGTCCGGCAGAACCAAAATCGGGCGCGCAAAACAGGATTCGATGGCGGCCAGCGTCAAGCCATGTTTCTGGCATTTGGCGCTGTTTCCGTGGTCCCATTCAAAGCCCGCGACCCTTCTCGGCATGCCGCATATATATACGAATGTATATACAAATGCAAGGCGCCGCGCCGGGGGCGGCGGGCGCAATCGCCGCCGCACTGGTAAATGTCGCGGCGGTAAAGCCCGCCCGCCAACCCCGGTTTTTCAAGGATTTCCAGGGGCTACGGCGTTTTCATGCGCCCGGGAACCCGGCTGGCGCGTTGTATCTGCAAGACACGGAGGACTGCCAGACCATGCATGTCGATGTCATCACGATCCAGCCGCTTGTCGCCTTGCTGTTCGGAATCCTGATTTTGATTCTGCCGCGGCTGCTGAACTATCTGATCGCGATCTACCTGATCTTCATCGGGCTGGTCGGCCTGTTTCCCCACATCTTCACCACCGCAATTTAAGGAGCACAGCCATGCAGACGCATCACCGCAAACCGCACGAAAAAATGCCGGAGCATCACAGCACCGACAAGCAACCGAAAACCAAGGAAGAGAAAATCGACGCGCAGATGGCCGACAGTTTTCCGGCCAGCGATCCGCCGTCTTTCTCGGGCGGCAATCATATCATCGGCGCGCCCGCGGGCCGCGAGAGCGAAACGCCGGGGCCGGACACACAGGCGGTGCTGGACGCGGAAAAGAAAGTGAAGATTGGTTCCGCCGCGCAGCCGAAAAAATATTGAGCGGTCGTTAAAATGCCAGGGATGTTTTTGACCACCTGTTAAATGGCGTTTTCCTAGGCTGCCCGCGCTGGGGGCGGCAAAAAGGAGCCGCCTAATGAAGAACTTTACGCCTGAATATGCCGATGACCGGGCCCTGCCGCCACCTACGGGTGTCGTGGTCCCGTTCAATCTTCCTCCCTCTTATACGGTGCGATGGGTGCCTCGCCGCAAGGCGAACGTGGTCGCGGCCGTGCATGCGGGAATCTTAAGCATGACGGATGCCTGCTTCCGCTACCGCCTGTCGCCGGAAGAATTTCTGGAATGGGAACGGCAGTATAAGGCGGGCGAACTGACCCGCCCGCGCGCCTCTCCGAAAAAGCCCGCACTGCACTGAAACCGGCAAAGTCAGCCGGCCAGTGACCGAAACGTCAGCCGTCCAAGGCGCCCAGCACTCCGTTTTCCGTAAGGATCTGCGGCAGGAGGATGGGCGCTTTGGCGCCTGGCGCATAGTAAAGATAGAGCGGCACGCCCGAACGGCCGTTTTCCTTGAGCAGGGCGGTGACGTCCGGATCGCGGTTGGTCCAATCGGCGACCAGATACGCGACATTCTTGGCGGCGAAAGCGCGTTTAACGCTGTCCCGCGACAACACCGCCTCCTCATTGACCAAACAGGTGATGCACCAGGCGGCGGTGGCGTCGATAAAGACCGGTCGGCCCGCGGCACGCAAGGACGCCAGCTTGGCGGCGCTATAGGCCTCACCGGCTTTGGTGCTTTGGGCGGCGGGCGCGGCGGTGGCGTTGCGCAACAGGCTGACACCGTAAAGGCCCAAAGCCAGCACGATCAAAGCCGCCACCAACCCGATGCCGCGTCCATGGGAGGTTAGATTTCGTGTCACGCTCCAAAGCCAGGCACCGAGTGCCAGCGCGATCGCTGCACCCAACAGGATGGCGACGCCGCGCGGACCGGCTTGCTGCGACAAGACCCAGGCCAGCCAGGCGGCGGCTGCATACATGGGGAAGGCCAAAAACTGCTTGAAGGTCAGCATCCAGGGACCGGGCTTTGGGATAAAGGCCAAAGCCCGCGGCCAGATGCCGAACACAAGGAAAGGCAGCGAAAACCCAACGCCCAGCGAAACAAAAATCGCCAGTGCCGAAAGCGCGTTTTGAGACAGCGCGAAACCCAATGCCGCCGCCATGAAGGGCGCGGTACAAGGCGCGGCCACCGCCACCGCCAGCACGCCGGTGAAGAACGCGCCCGGCAAACCACCGCGGCTGGCCAGCCCCTCGCCCGCCCTGATCGCGCCCACGTCAAACAGGCCCGAAAGATTGAGCCCCACCGCGAACACCAGCAGCGCGAAACCGGCCACCGCGACCGGCGATTGCAACTGAAAGCCCCAGCCGATGCTTTCGCCGCCGGCTTGCAGCAGCACAATGGCCAGGCCCAAGGCCGCGAAGGACAAGATCGCGCCCGCCGCATAGGCAAAGCTTTCATTGCGGCCGCTTGCGCCATGGCTGGCCAAAGACAGGGCCTTCATCGCCAGGATGGGCAGCACGCAGGGCATTACGTTCAAGATCAATCCGCCGATCAGGGCGAACAGCATCGCCAGCCACAAAGTGAGTTCGTTCCTATCGACGGGAGCAGCATTGAATTGCGCAGCGGGCACTGCTCCGGCGGGAGCGGCGATTTCCAACGCCTGGATCGAGCCATCCGTTGACGTAAGAACCAGCAGGCCTTCCAGCAAACCGCTGACTTTGGTGCCTGGCGTCAGACGCAATACTAGGCCGTCCTTGGCATAGCCGATGGTCTGCGGCGCGGCGTTCTTGATCAGGCCGGCGCGGCCGGGAAAGAAATCGGCGCTCTTAGGACGCGCCGCCGCCAGAGACGGCGCGGCGACGTAGAGATCAAGATTTTGGCCAAGCGCGCCCCCACTTCCAATCGAATAAGCCATTTTCCACGGCGAAGCCACCGGCAGAAGCGCGCGCGCCGCCGCGAAATCCTGGGCCACGGCCGGGTCTGCCTCCTGTTTGCCCACCGCCAGAGTCAAAGTCAGGCTGGCGTCTTCCGGCACGCAGATCTGTTCGCAAACCAGCCAACTCACCGCCGCCTTGATGGTGACCGTGCCGCTGGCGTCGGCGGGGGCGGTCAGTTTGATCAGAAACCAGGGCGTGCCTTCATAGCCATAATCCATCAACGGCCCTACGGCCAAGCGTTTGGGGCGCGGCCATTGAATGGCATCGGCCTTCCAGCCCGGCGGCAAGGTCCATTGAATCTCGGTGGGCGCACCGGCATCGCCGGGATTTTTCCAATAAGTGTGCCAGCGGGGCGCGATCTTCTCTTCCAGCGCCACGGTGATGCTGCCGCCGGGCACAACCGCCTTGTCCTCGGCCACCAGCCGGGCGTGAACCTTGAGACCTTCTTGGGCAAAGGCGGGCACTGCCGCCAGCAGCAAGGCCAGCAAAATGAGAATGCGCTTCATGCCACTGCCCTATAGACCGTCACCATGCTATTCGCCAGTTGCAGCGGGCGGTTACCGGCCAATTCCCTCCCCGCGCGCCCTTGGGCGCAGGCGGGGAGGTGGCCGTAGCTGGGCCTTGGACCAGCGAAGGCCGGAGGGGAAACGTGCGGATTACAGGCGGAAAATTGGGGGGACGCAGGCTGGTGACGCCGGACGATGCCCGCGTGCGACCCACATCCGACCGCACCCGCCAGGCGATTTTCAACATACTGCGGCACAAGGATTTCGGCATCGGTTTTGCGCTGGAAGGTGCCGCCGTGCTCGACCTGTTTGCCGGAACAGGCGCCTTGGGAATCGAGGCTATCAGCCTAGGCGCGCGCTGGTGCCTGTTGGTGGATGACAGCGCCGACTCCAGAGCCCTTCAGCGCGAGAATGTCGAGGCCTTGGGCCTGACCGGCGCCACCCGTATCTGGCGGCGCGACGCATGCGATCTTGGACCGATAGGCCCTTCGGCGGGCGGCCCCTTCAATCTGGTGTTTCTGGATCCGCCCTATCGCAAGGAATTGATCCCAAAAGCATTGAAGAGTTTGAGAGACGGCGGCTGGCTGGCGGACAAGGCGCTGCTGGTGGCCGAAAGCGATACGGGCGAAGAGATCGATCTCGCCGGTTTCACGCTGCTGGACGAACGCGACTATGGCGAGACGCGTGTGCGATTTTTGATGCAATCACGGTAATTTTCCCTCCCCCTTGACGGGGGAGGGCGAATGGATCGCGTCACACGCGATCCATTCGGGTGGGGGTGACAGCGCCACGCCCCTCCCCCAAATCATTTGGCTTTCGCCAAATGATTTGCCCCCTCCCGCAAGGGGAGGGGGAAGATCAATTTAAGCGACTATGGCAAGACGCGGGTGCGGTTTCTGACCAGCGCCTAAAAAGCAACTCAAGAAAGTTGTTGGTCTATCGTCTTGGTCAGTGGCGTCTGGAAGTCACCAGTATGCCTGGTGGTGACCGTTTCGACCAGCATGATCCAGCATTCCGTCTCGGCAACCGGATTGTGCATGACACCCTTGGGCACAACATACAACTCACCAGGCTCCAGCGTGACTTCGCAACCATCTTCAAACTGCAATACGAGCTGCCCCTTGATTACCTGGAACATCTCATCTTCATCGTCATGCTTATGCCAAGCCAACTCGCCTTTGACTTTGGCGATTTTGATATATTGATCGTTCACACGCGCAACGATCTTGGGTGACCAGTACTCCGTAATAGTATCGAACAGTTTGGCAAGACTGACCGGATGCATGGCATTCTCCATCAGCGCCGACCGAATAGCTTCTCGATATCCGCGAGTTTCAGCTCCACATAGGTCGGGCGGCCGTGATTGCACTGGCCGGAATGCGGCGTGGCTTCCATTTCGCGCAACAGGGCGTTCATTTCGTCGGCGTTCAAACGCCGCCCGGCGCGCACGCTCATATGACAGGCCAGGGTGCCGGAGACTTCTTCCAGGCGCTCCTTCAACGACAGCGCATTGCCGGTCTCGGCGATCTCGTCCGCCAGGTCGCGCATCAGGCCTTTGACATCCAGCTTGCCCAGCATGGCGGGGACTTCGCGCACCACCAGCGCATCGGGCCCGAAGGTCTCGATCACCAGGCCCAGCTCCGCCAATTCGGCGGCGCGCGCACTCACCCGCGTCACTTCCGACGGATCCATCTCCACCACTTCGGGGATCAGCAAGGGCTGGCGCGCCACCCCGCCATTGGCCAGCGCCTTCTTCATCCGCTCATAGACCAGCCGCTCATGCGCGGCATGCTGGTCCACGATCACAATGCCGTCGGCGGTCTGGGCCACGACATAGGTTTCATGCAACTGGGCGCGGGCGACACCGAGGGGAGTATCGGGAACCGCTTGTACCGGCGCCTCCTCCACCCGCGCCGACATAGGGGCCGCGAACATCGCCGGCGCCGGTTCGCGCAGCACAGCGAAACTGTTTGCCGATGGATAGGAGGGTGGTGCCTGGCGCTGGAACGCCGCCTCAACTCTAAATGAATCAAGGGCGGACGATGCGACCGTGGTGGAGGCGCGATGGCCGGCCTCGCTCAGCGCCTGTTTCAGCGCGCCCACAATAAGTCCGCGCACCAGCCCGGCATCACGGAAGCGCACTTCGGTCTTGGCGGGATGGACGTTCACATCCACGAAACTCGGATCGCAATCCACAAACAGCGCCAGCGCGGGATGGCGGTCGCGCGCCAGAAAATCGGCATAGGCGCCGCGCACCGCGCCCACCAGCAACTTGTCGCGCACCGGGCGGCCATTGACGAACAAAAACTGCATGGCGACATTGGCGCGATTGTAAGTGGGCAGCCCGGCATAGCCCGACAGGCTGACGCCTTCGCGCACCGCCTCGACCCGCGCGGCATTGTCGCCGAAGTCGCGGCCCATGATCTTGGCCAGGCGCGGCAGGCGTCCGTCCATCAGGTCCGGTTCGGCTGGCAGATCCAGCGCCTTGCGTCCGTCCAGGCTCAAGGTGAAGCCGATATCGGGCCGCGCCATTGCCAGCCGCTTGACCATGTCGGTGATCGCCAGATCTTCCGACCGGGTGGATTTGAGGAATTTCAGCCGCGCCGGGGTGGCGTAAAACAGTTCGCGCACTTGCGCACGGGTGCCATGCTGGCCGTGGGCGCGGAAGGCCGTGGGGCGCGGGCCTTCCACTTTGCCGCCATCGACTTTGATCTCAGACGCCTCGCCTTCCTTGGTGCGGCTGGCCAAAGTGAGCCGCGCCACCGCGCCGATGGAAGGCAAGGCTTCGCCGCGAAAGCCCATGGTGACGATATGCGAAAGATCATCCTCACCACCCAAGACCGGCAGCTTGGAGGTGGCATGGCGTTCGACCGCCAATTTGAGGTCGTCAGCCGATATGCCGGTGCCGTCATCTTCCACCAAGAGCAGATCGGCGCCGCCATTGGAGGCGGCGATATCGATGCGGGTGGCGCCCGCATCCATCGCATTTTCCACCAGTTCCTTGATCGCGGCGGCGGGGCGTTCGACAACCTCGCCTGCCGCGATGCGGTTGACGGTACCTTCAGAGAGGCGGCGGATCCGCATGTTACTGCTCACCCTTCGACAAGCTCAGGGTGAGGAGTCTTATGCGCTTCCTCATGCTGAGCCCGTCGAAGCATGGGGGCTTCACTTCTGCGCCAAATACTGCCGCGCGAGAATCTTGCCTTCCTCGACGCCGGGTTGATCGAATGGATCGACGCCCATCAGCCTGCCCATGATGATGGTCTCCAGCATGAAGTGCATCATCAGCCCGCCCATATGGAATTCATCGATCCTGGCGAGATGAATCTGGCGCACCGGGCGGCCATTCTTGAACAGGGTCTGGGCGGTGGCGCGGGCTTCCGCATCCACCAGGTCGCCCAGCTTCTTGCCCGCGAGATATTTCAGCCCCAGCGCATTGGCGCGCGCGCGTGGCGCGGCCGGTCCCTTGCCCTTGGTATCCACCGCCATCAGGGTGAACAGCGCCGTGCCCGGCCCGTCACGGAACAGCTGCAACTGGCTATGCTGGTCCACCGGTCCCAGCACCGACACCGGGGTCGAGCCCTGGCCGTCCTTGCCCAGGCTTTCGGCCCAGAGCTGCCGCCACCAGCCGCCGAACACGGAAAGATCGTCGGCATAAGGCCACAGCACGGTGGTCGCGAGTTTGTTCTGCTGGCTCAGCGCATAATGCAAGGCGGCGCCGCAGGCGGCGGGCGCATCGGCGGGCGTGCCCGCGCTGAGCACCTGGTCCAATGCTGCCTGGGCGCCAGCGCGCAACTGCTTGAAGTTCAGGCCCATCGCCAGGCCCGGAAGTGCGCCCACCATGGTGAGCACCGAATAGCGCCCGCCCACGCCCAAGGGATGATCCAACTTCACCGCGCCGATACTGTCGGCGAAATCCGCCAGCGCGCTTTGATGCGGCTCAGTGATGATCGTGAAATGTTTTTTCAGGGATTTGACGCCGAGTTTTTCCAGCGCGTCCACCGCCGTCAGCACTTGCATCAGGGTCTCGGCGGTGCCGCCGGATTTGGAGATGGCGATGAAATGGGTCTTTTTAAGATCGAAACGCTTCAGCGCCTTGGCCCAACTGAAGGGATCGGGATTGTCGTGGAACTCGACAAAAGGCTTGGAGACTTTGCGCAGCGCGGTCAGCGCCTGCCCGCCCAGGCTGGAACCGCCAATGCCCAGCACCGCGATGGTGGCAAAGCCCTTGAGCGCGGCAGCCCGTTTGGAGGCCGCCCGCAGATCGTCGGCGCGGCCCGGCACGCCCAAAAGTTCCAGCCCCTTGCTGGCGTGCTGCTGGCGCAACCAGTCCAGCGCGGCGGCGCTTTTGGCCAGGGCTTGGTCATAGGCGGCGCGCGGCGGCGCGCCCTTGCCGGAAAGTGCGAGATCGAGATTGACACTGAAGGGATGGGGCATGGTTTCACTCTAGCAAGGGGTTTCAAATCCCGCCCCGAAAGCCCGCAACGATCAACAGTCTTCTAGGGCTTCTTGACGGCTTGTGGGACCGTGACCGGGCCCGTCAACGGCTTATCGGCCGGTTTTGGCGCTTCTGTGACGCCCTGTGCCGTCGGCTGGGCGGCCGATACCGGCGGCTGACCCGGCGGCGCAGGCGTGGGCCGGACCGGCGGACGCGGCACCTGCGGCGCGAGCCGCGTCCCGTCCGCCGGGCTGCCGCCGATCACCACGGTCAGACGCGCGGGATCGAACAGCCGCCGCGCCACCCGCTTCACATCCGCCAAGGTCACGGCCTGGATCAAGCCATTACGCCGGGCGACATAGCCGATATCCAGATTCTGCCGCAGGAAGGTCCCCAACTGTGCCGCGGTGCCGCTATTGGAGGCAAAGGCCAGCGGGAAACTTCCGGTCAGATAGGTCTTGGCGTCATCCAATTCCTGCTGGGTGGGACCGTTCTTGGCGAAGTCCGCCAAGGTCGCCTTCACCACCTGCACCGTCTGGCGGATGGCGTTGGCGCGGGTCGCCGCCGAGCCCTGCAGCACCGCGGCCTTGTTGTAGGCGGTGAGCGAAGTGGAGACGCCATAGGTCAGGCCGCGCTTGACCCGTACCTCCTCCATCAGGCGCGAGGAAAAATCCCCGCCGCCCAGGATATAGTTGGCGACATAGCCGGGAATGAAATCCGGATCGTGACGCATGATCCCCGGCAAGCCGAAGACGGCGCTGGGCTGCGGCACCGGCAGCGCAATCACGTGCACGCCTGGCGCGCCCAACCGCCCGACATTGGGCAAGGCGGGCGGATTGGCGCCGGAGACCGGCAGGAACGCGTCTCCCAGCAGTTTGGCCAGGGCCGGCGCGGTGATATCGCCCGCCACCGCGACCTTCAGCCCGTTTTTGACCCAATGGCTGCGCGCGAAATTGCGCAGATCGGCGGCGGTGACCGAAGCGATACTGCCGATCTCGCCATTGACGGGATGGGC
>DATEIA010000032.1:0-2147 GCA_035279305.1 Rhizomicrobium sp. | reverse complement strand
ATGTTGCTCTTCTTGGTCGGGATGGTGGTGTTGCGGTCGATCAGGCGGGTGAAGACGCCGCCCAGGGTTTCGATGCCCAGCGACAGCGGGGTCACGTCCAGCAGCAGCACGTCTTTGACTTCGCCCTTCAGCACGCCGCCCTGAATGGCGGCGCCGATGGCGACCACTTCATCGGGATTGACGCCCTTGTGCGGTTCCTTGCCGCCGAAGATCTGCTTCACGGCTTCCTGCACCTTGGGCATGCGGGTCATGCCGCCGACCAGGATGACTTCATCGATCTGCGAGGCGGTGACGCCGGCATCCTTCAGCGCCTGCTTCACCGGACCGACCGTCTTCTGAATCAGGTCGTCCACCAGCTGCTCCAGCTTGGCGCGGGTGATCTTGATGGTGAGATGCTTGGGACCGGAGGCGTCCGCCGTGATGAAGGGCAGGTTCACTTCGGTCTGCTGCGCGCTCGACAGTTCGATCTTGGCCTTTTCGGCGGCGTCCTTCAGGCGCTGCAACGCCAAACGATCGCTGCGCAGGTCGATGCCGTTTTCCTTCTTGAATTCGTCGGCCAGGAAATTGACGACCCGCTGGTCGAAATCCTCGCCGCCCAGGAAGGTGTCGCCGTTGGTGGATTTCACTTCGAACACGCCGTCGCCGATTTCCAGTACCGACACGTCGAAGGTGCCGCCGCCAAGGTCATAGACCGCGATGGTGCCCGACGACTTCTTGTCCAGGCCATAAGCCAGCGCCGCGGCGGTGGGTTCGTTGATGATGCGCAAAACCTCAAGGCCCGCGATCTTGCCGGCGTCCTTGGTCGCCTGGCGCTGGGCATCGTTGAAGTAAGCGGGAACGGTGATGACGGCCTGGGTGACTTTCTCGCCCAGATGAGCTTCCGCGGTTTCCTTCATCTTTTGCAGGATGAAGCCGGAGACTTCGCTGGGAGAGAATTTCTTGCCGTCGCGGCCCGCCACCCAGGCATCGCCATTGTCGGCCTTGACGATCTTGTAGGGCACCATGCCCATGTCCTTCTGGGTCATGGGATCGTCGAAGCGGCGCCCGATCAGGCGCTTGATGGCGAAGAAAGTGTGCTCGGGATTGGTGACGCCTTGACGCTTGGCGGGCTGGCCGATCAGGCGCTCGCCATCCGGGGTAAAGGCGACGATGGAGGGGGTGGTGCGGGCGCCTTCCGCATTCTCGATGACCTTGGGGGCGGAGCCTTCCATCACCGCGACGCAGGAATTGGTGGTGCCCAGATCGATGCCGATTACTTTAGCCATTCTTTCGTTCCTCTCATTGGGCATAGGGCCTAAGACCCCAAAGGGCGTCCTCCTGCCTATCCCATTGAATAATTTGACAAAATAAGCGACAGGCCAAACCCATGCTTACACAAGGGGGTATATAGGGAGAGGCGCTGTCCTTGCCAAGCCCGAAGCAGGGTTTTGCCTATCTATTGAGGCCCCAAAAGCCATAGGTCAGGAGGGTGGCGAACAGGGTCCAAGCCAGATAGGGCAGCATCAACAGCCCGGCCAGCCAATCGTGCCGGAAGAACAGGATGGCGGTGGCCAGGAGGCCCAAGTCCAGCACGGCAATTTCGGCCAGCGCGCCGACGATGTCATGCAGGCCGAAGAAGATCACGCTCCAGGCGAAATTCAACGTCAACTGGATCGCGAAGGCGGCCATGGCCATGCTGCGCAGGCCGGCGCGCTTCCACACCCGCCAGGCTGCGACCGCCATCACGATATAGAGCGCGGTCCAGACCGGCGCGAACACAAAAGTTGGCGGCGTGATGCTGGGACGGTTCAGTCCGGCATACCAAGTGGGAATTTGGGAGGCGGTGAAAAGACTGGCCAGGGCTCCCACACCAAGGGTGGCGAGCAAAAAGAAATAGAGCGGCCGCCTTTGCGCCTTTTTGGGATCGAAGGCGGAATCCAGAAAACTCATCGGGGCCGTAACGCATGGTCGGCCAGGATGGTCGCGATGCAGGCCGACAATTTCTTGACGAAGGCAATGTGGAGGAATTCGTTGGGGCCGTGGGCGTTGGAACGGGGCCCCAGCACACCTGCGACCACAAATTGTGTGTTGGGAAATTTTTCGCCCAGCATGGCCATGAAGGGGATCGATCCGCCTTCGCCATGAAACGCCACCGGCTTGCCGAACGC
>DATEIA010000031.1:0-6441 GCA_035279305.1 Rhizomicrobium sp. | reverse complement strand
TGCCGCGTCATGATCTCGGAAATCGATCCGATCTGCGCCCTGCAGGCCGCCATGGAAGGCTATGAGGTCGTGACCATGGAGACGGCGGCGCCCAAGGCCGACATCTTCGTCACCGCCACCGGCAATGTCGATGTCATCACCGTGGAGCATATGCGCGTCATGAAGGACCGCGCCATCGTCTGCAACATCGGCCATTTCGACAGCGAGATCCAGATCGCCGCCACCAAGAACTTCAAGTGGCACAACATCAAACCGCAGGTGGACGAGATCGAATTCCCCGACGGCAAGCGCATCATCATGCTGTCGGAAGGCCGCCTGGTGAATCTGGGCAATGCCATGGGCCATCCTTCCTTCGTGATGTCGGCGTCTTTCACCAACCAGACCCTGGCGCAGATCGAGCTGTGGCAGAACACCGGCAAGTACGAGAAGAAGGTCTATGTCCTTCCCAAAGTACTGGACGAGAAGGTCGCCCGCCTGCATCTGGGCAAGGTCGGCGCTCAGCTGACCGAACTGTCCAAGAAGCAGTCCGACTACATCACCATCCCGCAGGCGGGGCCGTACAAGCCAGATACCTATCGCTACTGAGAAATCGTCAGACAAGGCAAAAAGGGCGCGCTCGTCAGGCGCGCCCTTTCGCTTTTACGCCGCGACAATTATTAACGCATATGCAAAATTCACATATGGGTGTTGAATCACGATAGGTTTCCCGAATGGGGCTCGCAAGGCTGCTTGGAAGCACAGGAAGTACTAACGATGTCGCAACTGATGAAAACCGAAACACGTCTGATTTTTGGCCCGGTCGCGGCGGCCATATTCTTTGTCGGGGTGACTGGTCTGGCGCTTCTCATCCCGGGCTATAGCCATGTCCAACAATCAATCAGTGTCATCGGCAAACTCGGCACCCCTCTGAGGATTCCCTTTTCGCTCGTCATTGCCTGTTACGCGTGTTCGCTGCTGATTTTCGCATCTGGGATTTTCCAAGTGGCCGCCAAAACCGGATCCCCAAAGCTTCCGGCCTATATGATCGGCTATTACGCGTTCACTCAACTGGGCATTGCCGTATTCGCCACGCCTCATCCGCTCCACAATGTTTTCGGTTTGTTGTCGATGCTCGGTTATTTGGCACCGTTGACCCTCGCCTTCACCTGGAGGCGGATCGGGCCTCACAGCCTCATTGTCATTTCCTATCTCCTGGGTTTGGTCGTTCTTGTAGCCATCGTCTTGGGCCTAAGCGAACTCTTTCCGCAGTTGGGTTTGTGGCAGTTGGTGAGCCCTTATCCTGGGTTGGTACAACGGTTGCTCGTTGCGGGATGGCTGCCTTGGTTCATTGCGGCTAGCGTAATAATGAGGCGGCAGCAGAGTTCATCTGCGTCTTCCTTTGGTGAAGCTGCTGGGTAAGCGCTTGTCATCCGGGGCGCAGCGCTAGCCGCGAAACGATACGCCGCATAGCGACAGCGTATGGACGGATCCAGGCGGACGGAAAGTTGGATCCCGGCTCGCGCGCTCCGCACTTGGCCGGGATGACAAGGTAAGGATAAGGGCGCGCCCAGCCGGACGCGCCCTTATTGTTTGGCGGCTGCGGCCACGGCCTGCACGTCACAGGTGTCGCCTTCCGCCATCGCGATGTCTCTCGGTAACAAGTCCGCAAGCGACTCGGGATTTTTCAGTCTACCCGGAAGCCGCGCGGGACCGCGCCTTGGCGGAATGTTTCCATCATGCGCGCATAGGCGCTTTCGATATTGCGGGTAAAGCGCGCCGCATCGAACAGCGGCATGGTCCGGCGGTTGGCCGCGAGCTTGGCCTTGAGTGCCTGCAGGTTTGAGGGATCGCGCGCCAGCGACAGCGCCAGGGCGCGGTACTGCTCCGGCGTTTCGGTTATCAGCTCGGGAAGGCCAACGGCCTTGAGCAGACTGGCGGCCACACGGCCCGCGAAGGCCGTACCGCGCCGCGTCAGCACCGGCACCCCCGCCCACAGCGCGTCGCTGGCGGTGGTGTGGCCGTTGTAAGGCAGGCAATCCAGGAACAGATCCGCCAAGCCAAGGCGCGCCAGATGGGAGCTAAGCGCAATCATGGGCGCAAAGACTAGCCTTTCGCCCGCGACCCCGCGCGCCTCGGCCTCGCGCCGCAGATTGGCGGTGGCGATCGGATTGTTCTCCAGCAACCACAACACGCTGCCGGGCACGGCGTTGAGGATGGCCATCCATTCCGCGAACGTGCCCGGCGTCAGCTTGTAACAGGAATTGAAATTGCAGAAGACAAAGGCGCCGGCCGGCAAGCCGCAATCGGCTTTGGCCGGAATGTCCG
This sequence comes from Rhizomicrobium sp., assembly GCA_035279305.1. GTDB lineage: Bacteria > Pseudomonadota > Alphaproteobacteria > Micropepsales > Micropepsaceae > Rhizomicrobium. The sequence continues at coordinate 4,137 of DATEIA010000031.1, read as the reverse complement.
CCGCGATTTCGCGCTTTGCATCATTCACCTGGTAACTGCCCGGCAGCCGCACCACTTGCTCGGTGTAATATTTTTCTTCGCCAGGCGGGATCACCGTCTCGTCGGCGATGATATAGTCGATGGTGTCCGCGCCCAGCGTGCCGGGAAACCCCAGATAGTTCACTTGGATGGGGGCGGGGCGCTGCGCGAAAATGCCCATGCGATGATCGCCAAAATAGCCGTTGAGATTGACCAGGATGTCGATCTCCGCGGCCATGATGGCCTCGGCGGCTCCGCCATCGGACAGGCCCGCAATGGGCGTGAGCTTGCCTGCGAAGGCCGCCTCCAACCGCCGCCGCATCGGACTGCCATCGTCATAACCATTGTCGAAGGCGAAAATCTCGAAGCGGGCGCGGTCGTGCCGTTCATACATCTCCGCCATCAGATAGGCGGTGGCTTGGGCGCGGAATTCGCCGGAGACATAGCCAAGGCGGATACGATCATGGCTGCGCGCGCGAAAACGGGCGGGGCTTGGCGGATAGCGGTGTGCCGCATGCGTGGCGGCGCAGCGCAAGAGATCGGCGGGAGAGGACGAGACTCCCTGATAGACAAAGGGTTCGGCCGCCGGTTGGCCCGCGCGCACAGCATCATCAAGCCGCGCCACCGCAGCCTCAAAACCGCGCCAGTCGCAGGCATACATCTTCAGATGCAGCAGCATCCCCTGGGCATAGGGACTATCGGGATCGATGGCGACCGCCTGCTCGAGATCCGCGATGGCCGGCCCAAGCCGCGCCCGCTCCACCCATCGCACGGTGGCGCGGTTGAACAGGCCTTCGGCATAGCCGGGATTGGCCGCGATGATGCGGTCATAACATTCCAGCGCTTCATCGATGCGGCCCAGATCGCGCAACACGATGGCGCGATCGTTCAGGGTGATGCAATCGCGGGGCGCAATCGCGAGGGCGCGGTCGTAACTGGCCAGCGCCGCGTCGTATGCCCGCAACCAGCGCAGCGCACTGCCCCGCCTCGCCCAGGCCTGGGCATTGCCGGGAGAAAGAGCCAGCAGCCGGTCAAAGCTTCCCACAGCTTCGGTGAAACGCATCATCTGCGTCAGAAGATTGGCGCGGTTCTGCCACGGGCCCGGCGCGCCGGGCATCAAGAGAAGGGTGCGATCATAGCTTTCCAGCGCCTCATCCAGACGGCCCATGTTCCACAGCAGCGAACCGCGATTGTTCCAGGCTTCCGCCAGAGCGGGATTGGCGGCCAGCGCGGCGTCATAATGAGTCAGCGCATCGTCGGTGCGCTGCAGGGCGGTCTTCACCAGCGCCATCTGATAGTGGGCGGCAGCGTCATGCGGCGCGGCCTGCAGGACCCGCGCACACAGGCTTTCGGCTTCCCCAAGCCTGCCCTGCTGGAGCGCTGCTCCAGCCTGCTGCAGAAGTTGCGCACCGAACAAAATACCGCCTCCCCCGCGCTCCTTACGACATCCGGCGCATGGACGTCTCAGCCCTGGGCCGGTGCGACCCTCATTGTTAACGCTCTGATTTGACTCGCGATTCGCTTACAACCTCTAAATCTAGGGTTGTGGGCCGGATTTAGATTTTAGTAATTTATTAACCACAAGTCCTAGTCGGACTCGGCCTCCGAAGCTATCTTATTGATTCCAAAGTGATTCGCCGAAAAGGCGAAAAGTTAACGGGGGCTGGCAGGCATGGGTCCCAGGTGGGGACAAAGCGGACGGCCACAGGCTGTTGGACGTCGCTATAGCGGCATCCTGCTGGCCTGCGCCTGTCTTGCGTCCTGTCCCGCCTCCGCCGCCGTGGAGATCGCCATCACCGACGCCGCCACCCTCCAGAACGGCAATGTCATCGTTCTGTCGGCATTGGCTTGCGGCGGCGTGGCGCTGGCCATTGCGGCAGGCCTATGGGCGCTGGCGGAGCAGCGCGCGGCGCGCCGGCTGCGCCGCGCGCTGCGGATGGTGGGCACCAAGACCAAGGCGGCGGTGGGCGAACGCGACGCGCTGCTGAGCGCGGGCCGCGATGCCTTGTTGGTGTGGGGCCGCGACGGGGCGGGGCCTTTTTCCTATGGCGGCGGCGACGCGCTTTTGCAGTCCTGCCTCAAGGGCGCCGATGCGCTGGCGCTCTCCACCGCGCTGGACGGACTGTCGGATCGCGGCGTCGCGTTCCAGCTCAAGGTGCATGACAGCCATGGCCGCGGGCTTATGGCGCGCGGGCGCGCGGTGGGCGGCATGGCGGCGGTCTGGCTGCAGGAAGAAAACGTCCAGGCCGAAGAGAGCGGCGAATACAAGGCGATCCTGGACGCGCTGCCGATTCCGGTCTGGCTGCGCGACAAGGGATTGGCGCTGGCCTGGGGCAATCACGCTTTCCTCAAGGGCGCCGGCGCCAAGGATCTGGCAACCGCCCGGCGCGAACAGGTGGCGCTGGACAAGAACGAACACGATCTCGCCGCCAGCGCCCGCGCCAACAACATAACCCAGCAGGCGCGGCGTTTCTCGGTGGTGGGCGGCCAGCGCCGCGCCCTGGACTTCACCGAAATTCCGCTGGGCGATGCCGGCGTGATCGGGACGGCGGTGGACGTCACCGAAGTCACCGCCGTGGAGGCCAGGCTGCAGCAGCATGCCGATGCCCATGCCGATACGCTGGATAAGCTGCAGACGGCGGTGGCGATCTTCGGCCGCGACCAGAAGCTGACCTTCTACAACAAGGCCTTCGTCACGCTGTGGGGCCTGCCGGACAGTTTCCTCGACAAGCATCCCAGCGACGGCGACGTGCTGGACCGCTTGCGCGAGGCCCGCAAGCTGCCCGAACAACGCGACTATCCGGCCTGGAAGCGCGCACGCCTGGCGCTGTATGGCGAGGGCGCGCGGGACAAGCCCAGCGAGGACACCTGGCATATTCCCGGCGGCCAGACCATCCGGGTTCTGACCCAGCCGCATCCCTTCGGCGGACTGACGTTCCTGTATGAGGATGTCACCGCGCGGCTGACCTTGCAGAGCGACTACAACACCCTGATCAAGGTGCAGTCGGCGACCTTGAACACGCTCAGCGAAGGCGTGGCGGCCTTTGGGCCCGACGGCAAGCTGAAGCTGCACAATGCCGCCTTCGCCCGTATCTGGGAGTTCGACCGCGAGGATTTGGAAGGCGAACCGCATGTCCGCACTATCGCCGCCATCTCGCGCGACAAATTCGGCGACAGTGCGATCTGGGATCAGTTGATCCAGGCGATCATGGCGGGCGCGGGTGCCCGCGAGCTGGGCGACGTGGAACGCTCCGACCGCTCGATCCTGTCGCTCTCCACCTCGCCCTTGCCCGATGGCGCCACCCTGGTGACCTTCAAGGACGTCACCGACCGCTTCCGCATCGAAAGCGCGCTGCGCGACCGCAACGAGGGGCTGGAAGCCGCCGACCGCCTCAAATCGGATTTCATCAAGCATGTGTCCTACGAGCTGCGCACGCCGCTCAACACCATCCTGGGTTTTTCCGAGCATCTGGCCAGCGGCACGCCGGGTGCGTTGAATGCCCAGCAAGAGGAATATATCCAGGCCATCGTGGCGGGCGGCAACACGCTCAAGAATCTGGTCAACGACATTCTCGACCTGGCGCTGGTGGAGTCCGGCGCCCTGCGTCTGGAGCTGGAGCGCATCAACCTCGCCGATCTGATCGCCGATATCGCCAGCCATGCCCGCGAATGGGCGATCAAGGTCGGCCTGACCTTGAATGTCGAAATCAGCAAGGATGCCGGAATTTTCCTGGCGGATGCGCGGCGGCTGCGCCAGATCATCTTCAACCTCTTGTCCAACGCGTTCAAATATACCCCGCGCGGCGGCACCATCACCTTGACGGCCGGGATCGTGGGCGAGGATGTGCAGATCACCGTTGCCGACAACGGCCCGGGTCTGGCGCCGGAGATGAAGGCCAATGTGTTCGAACGCTTCTCCGCCAAGGGCCGTTCGGGCACGCGCGCGGGCGCCGGCCTGGGCCTGGCGCTGGTCAACCGTTTCCTGGAATTGCACGACGGCTGGGTGGAAATCGAAACCAGCAATGGCGGCGGCACCCTGGTGCGCTGCCATCTGCCGCGGCGGATTCACGACGACGAACCGCATCCGGAGCAGAGCGCGGACCGCAAGACGGCGTATCT
>DATEIA010000030.1:0-12231 GCA_035279305.1 Rhizomicrobium sp. | reverse complement strand
TGGGCCGCGACCACGCCGCGTCAGCGCGCCGAGATCCTGCGCAAATGCTATGAGAAGATCGTCGAGAATATCGAATGGCTGGCCTATCTGATCAGCCTGGAGAACGGCAAGGCGCTGCCCGACGCGCGCAGCGAAGTGCTCTATGCCGCCGAATTCTACCGCTGGTATGCCGAAGAAACCTGCCATGTGCTGGGCGAAGTCGCCATGGCGCCCGCCAGCGGCGCGCGCATTGTGGTGCAATACCAGCCCATCGGCATCGCCTTGCTGGTCACGCCCTGGAACTATCCGGCGGCGATGGCCACCCGCAAGATCGCGCCCGCGCTGGCGGCCGGCTGCACCGTGCTCTTGAAGCCCGCCACCGAGACCCCGCTCACCGCCTTCGCGGTTGCCCAGATCATGCACGACTGCGGCGTGCCGGCGGGTGTGGTCAACGTCGTCACCACCGCCAAGGCCAGCGTCTTGTCCAAGGCGGTGCTGCACGATCCCCGGGTGCGCAAAGTCTCCTTCACCGGCTCGACCCAGGTGGGCCGCGCCCTGCTGCACGAAGCCGCCGATCAGGTGATTTCCTGCGCCATGGAACTGGGCGGCAATGCCCCCTTCATCGTCTGCAAGGATGCCGGCCTGGGCGACGCGCTGGACGGCGCCATGCTGGCCAAGATGCGCAACAGCGGCGAGGCCTGTACCGCCGCCAACCGCTTCTATGTCCACAAGGACATCTACCAGCCCTTCACCGACGGCATTGTGAAGCGGATGTCGGAGATCAAGCTGGGCGAAGCCACCGATCCGCAATCCACGCTTGGCCCGATGGTGAACGAAAAGTCCGTCGCCAAGATCGCCGAACTGGTGGACGATGCCGTGGCCAAGGGCGCCAAGCTGCTCTTGGGCGGCCAGCGCCTCAACCGGCCCGGTTATTACTATCCGCCGACGGTGCTGGCGGATGTCCCCGACCATGCCGATATGATGAAGGAAGAAGTCTTCGGACCGGTGGTTTCGCTGCAATCCTTCGAGGATGAAGCCGACGCCATAGCCAAGGCCAATGACACCGAATATGGCCTGGCGGCTTATGTCTATACCCAGGACCTCAAGCGCGGTCTTCAGATCTGCGAGAAGATCGAGGCCGGCATGCTGGGGCTCAATCGCGGCCTGATGTCGGACCCGGCGGCGCCGTTTGGCGGCGTCAAGCAATCGGGCCTGGGCCGCGAAGGCTCGCACCATGGCTTGATCGAGTTTTGCGAGGTCAAATACATCTCGACGAACTGGTAATCCCCTTACCCCTCCCCTTGTGGGAGGGATAAAGGGGAAGCACACGGACCTTGCAATGCAGAACGGGTCGTGATGATGGCCTCAAATGCCTCGCAGGGCATCTATGATGGGAAGACGTGCGGCCCGTAACGCCGGCAACAGGCCCCCAAACAGCCCAATCAGGACAGCCCAGACAACGCCCTGAACCATGAGGGCTGGCGTGACGGCGAGATGAAAAACAAGCTGCGTAAAGCCCGCGCCGAGCGCGCTGACGCCGTTTCCGTCGAAGAATATCCAGGCCAGCACCGCCCCCAAAACACCCCCTAAAAGGGACAACAACGAGGCTTCAACCAGCACCGAGACCACAACGGGAAGCCCGCTAAAGCCGATGGCTCGCAAAGTTGCGATCTCGACAGAACGTGCGCTGACGGCTGAATACATCGTATTCAGCGCACCGAAGACAGCGCCGACCGCCATGATGCTTCCCACCACATAGGCGATAAAATGCGTTATCGTGATGAGGTTACTGGATGTTTTGGCGAAATATTCCGGTTCACGGCGAGCCTCGACTGCCAGCTGGGGATTGGTGGTCAGCGCCCGCTTGAATGCCGCAAAGGCATCCGGCGAATTAAGAAGAACGGTTACGCTTTGAAACATGGTGCGGCGGAGTGCGCTCATCACCGTAACAGCGTCCGTCAAAACTTCGGATTCATGGGTATCGCCGTCGCTGGTGAAGACGCCGACGATCCGCCACTGCGAGCCGCTGAGAGAAATATGGTCCCCGATCTCAAGGCCCAGAAACTGTTTCTGCGCCGCCCGCCCGACGACCAGTTCATGCAGGCCGGGCTTGAACCAACGTCCTTCGACAAGGCGAATTTCCGGCCGCAATGCCAGCCCCTGCCCTCCGATACCCCGCAGCGTGACATTGGCATCCGTTCCGCCCTTGCGCATGGGGCGGGCGAGTACGGTGACGGATTCCGCGGATCCGATGATTTTGCCCGCCCTATCGCGATGCACGCCCGGCGCATCGAGGATGGTCGCCACCGAGGCGCGTGATAGCAGGCTCGACGTTTCGGTGCCCGAACCGCCGCGCAATATGATGACGCGATCCGCCCGGCCGGCATGATCCATCGACGCGATAAGGCCGGTCGCCATGGCAAGCACCGATACCAGCACCCCTACAACGCCGGCAACGCCCAATATGATGACCAGTGAACTCCAGACCCTTGTGTGCAGAGTTTTCAAATTCATCACGGTGACGGCGACGATCTGTTCAAGCATGTTCAGCGCCTTGCCAGTCCCTGGATGATATTGAGCCGCACGACCCGCAGGCCGGGCAAAAGCCCGGTAACCAAGGCTAGCAGGACAGCGTAAAGGAGCCCGAGGCCGATGACGGAAGGGGGGAGTGTGGCCACGCCCAGCACCACTTTCAGAGCCGGAAAGGCGGCCGCCGATGCCGCAAGCCCCAACATTGCGGCAATCAGCGCCAGAATAAGCCCCTCTGCGACTACCATGGAAAGTATGACACCGCCGGAATAGCCGATAGCTTTCAGCGTGGCGAATTCGGGAATGCGCTCCCGCACCGACTGCATCATCGTGTTGCCGGTCAGGAAGAGAAGGGTGAAGAACACCGCGCCGATAATGGCGCTGGCAATGAAATTGACGTCGGCCATCTGGCGGAGGAAGGACTGGATAAATTCCTTTTCACTGACGGTCTTGGTTTCATGATCGGAGTTAGCGAACAGCTTATCGATGGATTGCGCGATCGCCGTAGCGTGCGCGGGGGAATCGATCCGCACGTGATACCAACCGACCGTACCTTTCGCCATGGCACGGCCTTCGTCGAAATAATCATTGTTCAGAAGAATGCGCTGTTCCAGCCCCGCATCGTCCGGCACCCGGAAGATACCTACGATGGAAAGCCGCCAATCATACGTGCCGTCCTTTTTGGTCCAGAGCGCCGATTTGATGGGAATGGTGTCGCCGATTTTCCAACCATATTTCTCAGCCAAGGCGCGACCGATGACGGCGCCGGTGCGGCTTCGGCTCAGCGCCGCCAATTGCTCCGCCGGAAGTTCGACGTCCGGAAACACCTTGAAATAGGTCAATACCTCTATGGGATAGGTGAAGACATTGTTCTTCGGATCCCGATAATAGCCGCCGAACCAGGTGGCGAAGGTGACGCCAGTCACACCAGGCACGCGCGCGATACGATCGTGATAGGCAAGAGGCAATTGCTCGGTAAGGCTGATTTTCCCTTGCACAACCAGCCGGTCCAGGTGCGCGCCTTCCACGCTATTGCTGAACGCGGAATTCACGCCCTGCAACAAACCGAATAGCAGAAAAGCGACCGCGATCGACAGCAGCGTCAGTAGGCTGCGCAATTTCTTGCGCATCAAACCTCCCCAGATCAACGGAAAATATTTCATACGGGCCCTCGCAATCAGCAACCTAGCACGGATATCGGATAATTACAGATACGCGCGGCATTCTGCGTGCTGGTCGGTCGCCGGTTCAAAGCAATAGCGCGTGAGATGCGACACGCTCCACCAGAAACTGACAATCCCTCAGTGAGAATGGCGCCGAGAAGAAAAGGTTCAGGACGAACAACTCACTTCCAGGTGAGACATTTCCGGCGGCGGCGGCGCGGCAAAGGCTTCGTCGCCGTCATGCTCTTCGAACGGCGCCTGCACCAGCTTGAAGATGCGGCCCAAAGTGGCGATGTCGCCGCGATCTTCCACCGCCCGGATGGCACTTTCCGCCACCCAGTTGCGCAGCACGTATTTGGGGTTGACCCGGTCCAGGCCCGACAAATCCTCGCCTTCCGTCCGCACCCGATACCGCGACAGCCAAGCTTGCGCACCACCATTTCCGGTCCCGAACAAGGCCAGCCAGTCCGCATCCTCCGCCGTGAGAGTGCGGAAGCTCAGGCTGTAATCGGCCTTGGCCTGGGCCATCAGATTCAACAACTCGCCAATCAGCCGGTCGTCATCCGCGTCTTCGCGGACCAGGCCCAGCTTGGCGCGCATCAAGGCGCGATACCGCGTCCGGTAGAGCGATTCATAGGTGTCTAGCGCGGCTACCAGCCGGTCCTTCGCGATCAAACCGGACAGCGCAAAAGCCAGTGCCCGCAGATTCCAATGCGCGATCGCCGGCTGCATGTCGAAGGCATAACGGCCCTGACTGTCAGTATGGTTGCAGATAAAACCGGGCTCATACCCCTCCATGAAACCGAATGGTCCGTAATCCAGAGTCAGGCCCAGGATGGACATATTGTCGGTGTTCATCACGCCATGGGCAAAGCCCACCGCCTGCCAAGCTGCCATCAACTCCGCCGTCCGCTTCACGACCTCGCCGAACCAAGCGGCATGATCACCCGTCAGATGCGGGAAGAATTCGGCGATGACATAGTCGGCCAGCTGGCGCACCTGTTCCTGACGGCCGCTATGGAAAAAATGCTCGAAATGGCCGAAGCGCACATGACTGCGCGCCAATCGGGTCAGGACCGCGCCCGGTTCCGGCGTTTCGCGATGGACCTGCTCATTGCTGGCGACGATCGCCAAGGCGCGGGTGGTGGCAATGCCCAAGGCAGCCATCGCTTCGCTGCAGAGATATTCGCGAATGGTGGAGCGCATCACCGCCCGGCCGTCGCCGAAGCGCGAATAAGGCGTGGTGCCCGCACCCTTGAGCTGGATATCCCAAAGCTCGCCCGCCTGATTGCGCGCCTGCCCGATCAGGAGCGCGCGGCCGTCGCCCAACTGGCCCGCCCACACGCCGAACTGGTGCCCGGAATAGACCATCGCCAGGGGCGGAAAACCATCCAGCGGAGCGTGACCCGAAAATACCCGCGCGAAAGCCGGATCGGAAAAAGACGCAGGATTCAGCCCAATCAACGCGGCGGCCTTGGGATTGGCGTGGATCAGCCGCGGCTGTACGCCCACCGGCTCCGCCGGCATCAAGGTGTAGAATTCGCCCGGCAGCCGCGCATAGTGATTTTCGAGCTTAAGACCGAAACCCGGCATACTGTCCTCTGGAACCTCGACGGAATATCCCAAACGATCTTGGGTGCCAAATAGGACATTTCCGGCGGCACGATAACCCCATAGCCAAGAGGGAATATCCGATGTTTTCCCGATCTTAATAAGGCCCGCCGCATACTGTACAACAACAATTCCGCATGATTTCAGACTTACGCTAGAATCTGGCATCAGAACCCGGCATCACCACACAATCACGAGCAAGCGCGCATGACGGAATTATCGCCAGAACAGGCACCACAAGGCGGTTGGGGCACGCGCATGCTGAATGGCGCGCTATGGATGATCGCCCTGCGCTGGGCCATCCGGCTGACGGGGCTTGTCAGCACCGTCATTCTGGCCCGGCTGCTGATGCCGAGCGACTTCGGCATCGTCGCCATGGCGATGATCGTGGTGAGCACGCTGGAAATCTTCAACCAAACCGGACAGAAACTGGTGCTGATCCGGCTGGAAAATCCCACCAAGGAGCATTTCGATACGGCCTGGACGGTGTCGTTCCTGATCGGACTGGCCATCGCCGCCGCGATCCTGGCTGCCTCGCCCTTGGCGGAGTTCTATTTCCACGAACCGAAGGTCCAACCCGTCATGCAGTGCCTTGCCCTGCGCGCGGTGCTGGGGGGGCTGGAAAATATCGGCACGGTGCATTTCCGGCGCGACCTGAAATTCAACAGCTTCTTCGCCTACAATGTTTATCCCAAGCTGATTTCCTTCGCCGTCACCATTGCGCTGGCCTTCATGCTGCGGAATTACTGGGCGCTGGTCGCGGGCATATTGGTCGGTCAACTCGCACTTATTGTGCTGAGCTATACCATGCATCCCCATCGCCCCCGCTTTACCCTGTCCAAAGTGGGCGAGATCTGGTCCTTCTCGATTTGGACCTTCCTTCGTTCCGTCGGCTATTACCTCAATGGACAAATCGACCAGGTGGTGGTGGGCGGTTTCGGCGGCGCCGCGATGATGGGACGCTATGCGGTCGCCACCGACGTGGCGCAAAGCCCGGGCCGGGAGATCAACGAACCGATGGTGGCGGTGCTCTATCCGGTGATGTCCCGCTTGCAGAACGACATGCCGGCGCTTCGCGACGTTTATCTGAAAACCCTGGGCTGGACGGCCTTCATTTGCGCGGCGACGGGCGTCGGTGTGGCATTGGTCGCGCCGGATATGCAGCAGTTGGTATTGGGCGACAAATGGATCGGGATCGCGCCGCTGATGCGTTGGCTGGCGATCGGCGGCGCCATTGCCGGGCTTAGCAGCGGCGCCTATTCCCTGTTCGACGCGCTGAATCAGCCCCGTATCGGCGCGCGCATGATCTGGGTTCGCCTTTTCATGCTGGGCGCGGCCATCGTGCCGGTGGCTTTTTGGACCAAAAGCCTGATCGACATCGCGATCTGCCGCGCGGTTGGCGAAGCCCTCTTTCTACCCGGCCTGTTCCACGCCATACATCGGGTGGCTGATATCAGTTTCAAGCAGTATGTAGCAACGCTCTATCGCCCCGTCCTGGCATCCGTTCTTATGGCCATCGCCGTCATCGCCGCGAATATGACGCTGCCGATCTCCGGAAACACTCGGCTTGCGGCGGATATCGGCTTGGGGGCCGCCGTCTTCCTGGGCAGCGCGTGGCTCTTGTGGCGCGCCGCCGGTCGGCCGGCCACTCCGGAAGCGGGTGTTTTTGATACTATCGCCAAGACGTGGCGACGATTCGTATAGATCGCACAAATGCTCTTTAACAGCTTCACCTTCATTCTGCTTTTCCTGCCGACCACCCTGTTCGGTTATGTGATTCTTGGTTCTTGGCGGCGCAAATGGGCAGCAGCATGGCTTGTTGTCGCATCGATGACATTCTACGCTTATTGGGATCCACGTTATCTGCCGCTCCTTCTCACTTCGATCTTCGTGAATTTTCTCGCCGGGCGGATACTCGCGAATTTTCTGCCGAACAAGACAGTATTGCGGCGTCTCTTTTTTGCCCTGTCTATAGGATTCAATCTCGCGCTTCTCGGGTATTTCAAATACGCGAACTTTTTCGTTGCAACGTTCGCAGACGCTACAGGGTTCGATTTCGTAATTCCGAAAATCATCCTGCCACTTGGCGTTTCGTTCTTCACGTTCACGCAAATAGCATTTCTGGTCGATGTCTACCGCTCCGAAGCAAGCGAAGCAAAACTCCTTCACTACATCCTATTCGTTACTTATTTTCCACATCTTATTGCCGGACCAATCCTCCACCATAAAGAGATGATGAGCCAATTCGAGCAGCCGGAAACCTATCGATTCAATTCGACAAACTTGGTTACGGGATGCGTGATATTTATTATTGGCCTGAGTAAAAAAGTGGTGCTTGCCGATGGCATTGCCGTATATGCGACGCCGGTATTCGACGCCGCCGCGAAAGGCCAAAGATTGCTTATGCCCGATGCATGGGGCGGGGCGCTGGCCTACGCCTTCCAGCTCTACTTTGATTTTTCCGGCTATTGCGACATGGCTATCGGAGCTTCGCTGTTGTTTGGCATCGCATTGCCCCTGAATTTCAATTCGCCATACAAATCGCGCAGCATTATCGAATTTTGGCAGCGATGGCATATGACCTTATCGCGCTTCTTGCGCGACTATTTGTACATCCCGCTTGGTGGCAACCGTAAGGGCAGCGGCCGCCAGTATCTAAATCTATTTATCACGATGTTGCTCGGTGGCCTGTGGCACGGCGCCGGTTGGCCATTTGTGATCTGGGGTGCGCTTCACGGCTTCTACCTGATGATCAACCATACGTTTCGTGCCATGAAAAAAAATGTGAATTTGGATTTTTCGCATTTCATCGGTTCCGCCGCCAGTTGGATACTAACGTTTCTCGCTGTCGTAATTGGCTGGGTATTCTTTCGTGCGGAATCTTTGGATGCAGCCGTAAAAATTCTCGCCGGGATGGCAAACATCGCGCCATGCGTCGCACAAGACGACTGTACCGCCAGCATAGCCACTTTTCATCAGAGCTCGCATGCGCCCCCTGTTTGGATGTGGGTTTCTCTCCTTTTCGGTATTGCGGTATTGGCGCCAAATACTCAGGAAATTATGCGAGATCATCTTCACGGAATTGCGCGCCCGGCTCGTTCTGCCTATTTTTTAAGGATGCCTATGGCACTCCAAACATCCCGCTCCTGGGCAATGGCGGTTGGAACAATCCTCGCGCTTGGGCTGGGTTGCTTGTCACAGTCCACGAATTTCCTCTATTTCAACTTCTGATGGACATGCGAGCCACACTTACTCCCTTCCACTTCTTCGGGATCATGCTCGCTGCAGCATTGGCCGCTTTAATCGCAGCTTGCGCCCTGCCGCATGATTCGTATTTGCGATGGCGCAGTATTAGCGACCAAGCGGTCGTGAAAGCAGCGTGGATTTACGAACGTATTCATTTTGATCCGTCGCCAATTGACGTTGTGTTTATTGGCACATCGCATTCGGTGTTCGGTATAGACAGTAAAAACGTCGAGCAAGCCTGCCTAACCGCAAAAGGAAGGCGCTGTGCCAGCGTTAATTTCGCACTTCAGCATCTTGGGCGCAATTTACATTGGCTCGTGGCCCGCGAGGTTATTCAAGCACGCAAGCCACGACTGATGTTCATTGAAGTTCAAGAAACGGAATTCCGCGCGCTGCATCCGGCTTATGCCTATTTGGCCGATTCTTCCGATATCGTTTCTGCACCGCTTTTGATAAATACCAGTTACTTTCCAGACTTGGCACGGCTACCTTTGCGCCAATTTACGCTTTTCATGCAAAGTCGCCTGCCTTCATTGTTCGGTACGCGATTGGAATTTTCCGACTCGCTGTATCGCGGGTCTCATTGGAACGACACGTATTCCGAAGCGGGCTCCTTCGAACATCCAATCGCACACCCCACTCCCCGAACACGCGTAATCTCGGTCGCGGAGCTCAAACGGCAGCGAGCGCATTTTGAGTCTACGGACGCATCCTCGTTGCATTTGCCTCGGCCGTTGCGGTCGCTCGAATACCGCGCCAATTTGCTCTATTTGAAGGATATTCTCACACTGGCACGCCGACGGGGCGTCGAAGTGCGGTTTCTCTACGTGCCAACATATCACGGCCCTATGTCGCCTTCTTTTGGCGGCTTCTACAAAGCTTTTGCCCCGACTTGGCCCATGCCGCAAGAGATCACTGACAACCACATATACTGGAACGATATAGCTCATCTCAACCATGACGGAGCGATAAAATTTTCCCGATGGCTTGGAGCAGGAATTGCAAAAGGAACGCTGGTCAGTACGGCACCGCAGCCAGCAGTACACCACTATTGAGCTGATCTGACTCCTGAGCCCTTTCCTCTCAGGCAGTGTCTAGTACCTCACGCGTGCTCACAGCTGTGGGCACGCAACCGACAGAGAATAAACAATCGGTCTATCAAGAGCTACTCCATGTCAGCAACGCGTCGGCCAAAATACCGGGTCATTCGCCAGTCAATGGCCAACCAGACGCGATGGGTCAAGGCGCCGATACCGGGCCGTTGCCACAGCCCCGTGCTGAAGAAATGTTGCGAGGTGGAGAAGTCCCGCTTGGCGACGGAATCCCCCGCTCCCCGGTCTATTCGCGCGAGGCCGTGAAGCGGAGAACTTTGGATGATCTGTTTCAACAACAAGCGTCCAGGCGCAAATGCCTTTAACGCAGGGTTATAGACCGGAAACCAATAGTGTAAGGTTGAGCCAGAACGGAGCCCGAAATGGGACGCGACCCAGGTCTCGCCAGCATGTAGCGTCGAGACGATCCCGGAACATTGAGGATCGTTGGTGCGGCACAGCGTAACCAAAAGCGCGCGCGTTTTCTCTGCACCCAGCGCATCACCTACCTGTGTTCTGCGATACTGAGCACGCTTCTGGCTGATTAGCGTGTCAAGCGATTTCACCGCGTCGACGCTGGAATAGACAAAGGATAGTGGCCCGTATTCGCGAATAAGCTTACGTTCCCGCCGTTCGGTATCGGAGACAAATTTTTTGTCGGTCCGTCCCTTTTCCTCCCAGAAAGCTCCTCCCCCTTGCGGAAAATCGATGCGATGCCCGACTTCCGGCTTGCAGCCGGAAAGACGGTGGCCGTAATCATCTTGCTCAAGATGAGTGAAGAACAGTGACCGCAGCCCACTCAGCCGCAGCAATGTTTGAGCTTCGATGTGAAAATCCGGCGCCGCAACCAACCCGAAATAATCGCTCAACTCCCCACCCAGCCGCTCGCCGATGCCGGCCGCCGCATGGGCCCGCGAGCGATATTGGAAAGGGAAAAAGGCAACCGTCCGGCCACCTTGCTCAATGCGGCAGATCCGGACCAGAGGCACACAAGACGCCACCGCGCGTGCATAGGCAAAAGACAGAAACGCCGCCGGCCGCGGCGCCAGCAGTTGGCGCCAGGTCTGCTGGTCACTCGTTGACAGCAAAGCTGGTGAGATCACCTGACCCGTGATCGGGCCATTTTTCATGAATTCAGACTCCGCAAAAAGGCAGGGGACGCCGCTGGCGGCAAGTCGGCGTCAGACTTGCCCTCGGCTCGCCATTTCGCCCCGGCGACGGCGGCTGCCGGTAGCAAGGCAGCGATTTGCGGCAGCAAGAGAGCCAAGACCACAAAGAGATCATAATAAGCCATGCTGAGCGCCGCGCCGCCCACAAAAAATGCCAACAGGCTGGTTTGTATCATCCGCGCTAACCTGTGCTGCCAGAGGTCTTTCATGCGCTTAGTCCTGCGCGTGATCGACCAGCAATATTTGAATATGGCCAGAATGATCGCCAGATAAATGCCCAAACCGATGAAGCCGTGCTCGCCCAGAACCTGGAAGTAAATGCTGTGCGCGGCATGCGCTTCTTGACCTGGAAAATAGTGATTGAAGATCGCGTGGAGCTGCGGGCCATAGAACCCCGCGCCGAAGGGGAAATGTTCCGTGGCATACATGATGGCGACCTGCCAGGCCACCCACCGCCCCTGAAATGAGCCGTCGGTCTTCAGCGAATGAAGGGTGTCGATACGATCGAAAAACGATTGCGGCATAAACTGAAGTGTAAAATAGAGTACGACGCTGCCCATCAGAAGATACATCAGGCGTTGTCGCACATGCAGCAGGAAAAACCCGGCAATCGCTGCCATGGCGATATATGCGCCACGCGAGTAACTGCCAAGCACAGCAATGACGCAAGAAACCATACAGGCAGCCAACAGCAACTTCAAAAATTTCGACGTGGTGGTCGATCTGAGATACTCGATCAAGGGCATCGCCATCAAAACCGCCAGCGCCAACTGATTGTTGTCGCTGATGATCGTCGCGTCCGGACCATAAACCCGGTACACGCCTCCGGTCATGACGGTGAAAATGCCGCCCTTTACGCCATAATACATCAGGGAAATCGCCGCCACCCAGATGATCGCATCGATACGCGCCCTGTTGGTGGCCGTTGCGGCAATGAGAAACCCCAAGGCAAAAACGCGCCAGGTGCGATCCCAATATATCCATGACCAGGCAGGATTGAAGGCAAAGAATGAATTGAAGGTCATCCAGACAAGGAAGACGAGGAAAAGCGCGGTTAGGGAATTGCGCGGAATTTTCTTCGGTTCTTCCGACAAAACCCAGGACAACACCGCGGTACCTGCCACGATCAAATTCAACGGCAAGGACCGGACAAAGCCGAAAGCCTCCTGGTGGGGCGCCATCAGCGCAAACCACTCCCAGATCAACACCCCAACAAAGGGATAGCGCAGGGTGAAGCCCAGGCTGATCGCGACAGCGGCAACAAGAAATAGGTCTCTCATGGCAAAGCCCCCTATGCCGCCGTTTGCCGCTTACGCAACATCAACCAGCGCTCGGCCCGGCCCGCGTCGAACGCTCCCCACGGATCGCAGACATTGGCCGCCTCGACGGAAATGCGCCCAATCCTGTCATAAGGCAACCACCCCCCAGGACAGGCATTAAGCA
>DATEIA010000029.1:0-2341 GCA_035279305.1 Rhizomicrobium sp. | reverse complement strand
GGCGAAACCAAATACGGCAAGCCGATCCTGGACCGCACCATGACGCGGGACTGCACCTTGGATCAGGCCGCCAAGCTGGCGTTGCTGTCCTTCGACGCCACCATGCGCTCCAACCTGTCGGTCGGGCTGCCGATCGATATTCTGCGCTATGAGACGGACAGCTATTCCACCGCCAATATGGCGATGTTGACAGAGGAGGATCCTTATTGGAATGCGCTGCGCACCGGCTACAGCGACGGCTTGTCGAACCTGGTCGGCATGCTGCCGCCGCCGCCCCGTTGGAATGCCTAGCGATTCTTCGCCCTCTATTTTTTGGCTCTGGCCACGCCGTCGGTGATCATTCTCTTGGCCTCGGCGGCGTCGCCCCAGCGGATGATCTTGACCCATTTCCCGGGCTCAAGGTCCTTGTAATGGGCGAAGAAATGCTCGATCTGCTTTACGGTGATGTCCGGCAGATCGCTGTAATTGCTTACGCCGTCGAATCGCTGGCTGATGTGAGATGACGGCACCGCCACGATCTTCTCGTCCATGCCGGCATTGTCTTCCATCAACAGCACGCCGACCGGGCGCACGCTCATCACCGCGCCCGGCGCGATGGCGCGGGTGTTGGCGATCAGCACATCCACCGGATCGCCGTCGCCCGACAAAGTGTGCGGAATGAAGCCGTAGTTGCCGGGATAGCGCATCGCGGTATAGAGAAAGCGATCCACCACCAGCGCGCCCGATGCCTTGTCGAGTTCGTACTTGATCGGCTCACCGCCAATCGGCACCTCGATGATGACATTGACGTCATCGGGGGCATTTTTCCCGACCGGAATTTGGTCGACGCGCATGATGGAATCCTTGGCTAGATTGGGCGCGTGGTAATTTTATTACGGACGGGCGTCAACCGCAGGAATATAAACCGGACGAAGTGCCGCAAGGCCCTTCATAAAGCACAATTGCGCCTTATTTGGTTAGAGATATTCCTCGCCCCATTGCCGGAGTTTCCATGCAGACCAAAGCCTATGCCGTGCCGTCCGCGACCGCGCTTTTTGGGCCGCACACCATCGACCGGCGCGCACCGGGCCCTAAGGATGTGGCGATCGAAATCTTGTTCTGCGGCGTCTGTCACAGCGACCTGCACACCGCCCGCGGCGAATGGTCGGGCACCCAATATCCCTGTGTGCCGGGACATGAGATCATCGGCAAGGTGACGGCAGCCGGCAAAGACGTCAGCCGCTTCAAACCGGGCCAGATCGTCGGCGTAGGCTGCATGGTGGATAGCTGCCGCGCCTGCGCCCAGTGCCATGACGGGCTGGAGCAATATTGCGACGGGCCGGTCGGCTTCACCGGCACCTATAACGGCCCGGTGGGCGGCGGTCCCAACACCCATGGCGGTTACAGCGCCGCCATCACGGTGGACGAGCATTTCGTGCTCAATATCACCCATGACGAAAAGGATCTGGCCGCGGCGGCGCCGCTGCTCTGCGCCGGCATTACCACTTGGTCGCCGCTTCGCCATTGGGGCGCGGGACCGGGCAAGAAAATCGGGATCGTCGGCATTGGCGGATTGGGTCACATGGGCGTGAAGCTTTCTCATGCGCTGGGCGCCCACACCGTCGCCTTCACCACATCGGCCAGCAAAGTTGCCGACGCCAAGGCACTGGGCGCCGACGACGTGGTGGTGTCCAAGGACGAAGCCCAGATGAAAAAGCACCGGGGCAGCTTCGACATGATCCTCGACACCGTGTCGGCGCCGCACAATCTGGATGCTTTCACCACGCTGCTGAAGCGCGACGGCACGCTGGCGCTGGTGGGCGGATCGCCCACCCCGCACCCCTCGCCCGCGATGCATGCCCTGGTGTTCAAGCGCCGCGCCATCGCCGGGTCGCTGATCGGCGGCATTGCCGAGACCCAGGAGATGCTGGACTTCTGCGCCAAGCACGGCATCACCTCGGATATCGAGATGATCAGGATACAGAATATCGAGGCGGCCTATGCGCGCATGCTCAAAAGCGATGTGAAGTACCGCTTTGTGATCGACATGGCGTCTTTGAAGTAGCCGCCGCTAGAGCAAAATGCTTTCAGACGGAACGAGCCCCCTCACCCTTCGACAAACTCAGGGTGAGGAAATAGGATAATCCTCATGCTGGTCGCACGACGCTGCCGCTAACGACTGTCGAAGCATGAGGTCTGCGTGATTACGTCTGAACGCAATTTGCTCTAGGGTCCGGACTCAATTAGCCCACCATGTGATGGCGGCTGCGAGCAGAACGGCGGATAGGAAGTTGCGCGCCAGCTTGTCGTATCGGGTCGCGATGCGCCGGAAGTCCTTGAGCCGGCAAAACATGCGCTCGAT
>DATEIA010000028.1:0-7726 GCA_035279305.1 Rhizomicrobium sp. | reverse complement strand
GGCGCGGTGGAATGGCTGACCATGGCGCGGATCGTGCGCGGCCAGACCCTTTCGATCAAGCAGAAGGAGTTCATCGAGGCGGCGCGCGCCGCCGGCGTGGGTCCGTTTGCCATCATCACCCGCCATGTCATTCCCAATGTGGTGGGGCCGGTGATGGTCTATGTCACCCTGACGGTGCCTGGCGTGATCCTGACGGAAAGCTTCCTCTCTTTCCTGGGACTGGGCATTCAGGAGCCGCTGACCAGTTGGGGCGTCTTGATCTCCGACGGCGCCGACCAGATGGAGACCGCGCCCTGGATGCTGTTGTTTCCGGCCCTGTTCATGGCCGTGACCTTGTTCTGCTTCAATTTCGTCGGCGACGGCCTGCGCGATGCCCTGGACCCAAAAGATAGATGACCGCGCTGCTGGAGATCACAGACCTCAACGTGCATTTCGCGCTGGCGGACGGCGATATCCATGCCGTGAAGAATGCCAGCCTTACCGTCCGGGAAGGCGAATGCCTTGGCGTGGTGGGCGAAAGCGGTTCGGGCAAAAGCCAGCTTTTCCTGGCGGCCTTCGGCCTTTTGTCCGCCAACGGCCGCGCCACCGGCAGCGTTCGCTATCGCGGCGAGGAAATATTGAGCGCCTCGCCCGGGCGCCTCAACACGCTGCGCGGCGGCGCGGTCACCATGATCTTCCAGGATCCGCTGACCTCGCTTACCCCGCATATGAAAATCGGGGCCCAGATCAGCGAAGCCCTGACGCTGCACCGGAAGGTCTCGCGCGCCGAGGCGCGGGCCCGCGCCAAGGAGATGCTGGATTATGTCCGCATCCCCGAAAGCGCCCGGCGGCTGAACCAATATCCCCATGAACTGTCCGGCGGCATGCGCCAGCGGGTGATGATCGCGATGGCGACCATCACCGGTCCCGGCCTGATCATCGCCGACGAGCCGACCACGGCGCTGGATGTGACAGTCCAAGCGCAAATCCTGGAAATCCTGCGCGCCCTGAAGACCGACAAGAAAACCGCCATCGCCATGGTCAGCCATGACATGGGGGTGATCGCCGGGCTGGCCGACCGGGTGCAGGTGATGCGTCATGGCGAGATTGTGGAAAGCGGCACGGCGGACGAAATTTTCTATGCCCCGACGCACGGCTATACGCGCATGCTGCTGGCGGCGATCCCCAAAGCCGATGAGACCCCGCCGCCCGCCACCGCGGTCGGCGCGCCGTTGCTGACGGTGGATGATCTGAAAGTCAGCTTTCCCGTCAAGGACAAAGGATTTTTCGGCAAGACCCAGCACTTGCACGCCGTGGACGGCATCAGCTTTGTCCTGAACCAAAGCGAGACCCTGGGTGTGGTGGGCGAAAGCGGTTGCGGCAAATCCACTTTGGCCCGCGCGGTGCTTCAGTTGCTGCCAAAAACGCAAGGCCGGGTGCTGTGGATGGGCCGCGATCTGGACGCCCGATCCGACATGCGCAAATTGCGCGAGGACTTCCAGATTGTGTTCCAGGATCCCTTGGCCAGCCTGGATCCGCGCATGCCGGTTGGCGTGTCCATCGCCGAGCCGCTTAAAGCGCTGGTGCCGCTACTGTCGCGCGAGACTATGCGCGGCAAGGTGCGCGCGATCATGCAGCGCGTCGGCCTGGATCCCGCCTGGATCAACCACTATCCCCATGAACTGTCCGGCGGACAGAACCAGCGCGTCGGACTGGCCCGCGCCATGATTGTCGGCCCCAGGATGCTGGTATGCGATGAAGCGGTCAGCGCGCTGGATGTCTCCATTCAGGCGCAAATCGTGGAACTGATCCGCGACCTTCAAGCGGAAACCGGCCTGGCGCTGATCTTTATCAGCCACGACCTGTCGGTGGTGCGCCGCCTGTCGCATCGCGTGATGGTTTTGTATCTGGGCCGGGTGGTGGAACTGGCGCCCAGCGCCGCGCTGTATACAGACCCGCGCCATCCCTATACCCGCGCTTTGTTGTCGGCGGCGCTCACGCCCGATCCGCGCGCCGAGCGCGCCAAAAAGCGGGAACTTCTGACCGGCGATCCGCCCTCGCCGCTCGATCCGCGCGCGCAGTTAACATTCCTGAAATCCCGGCTGAACCAGCCGGATTACCGCCCCAGATTAGAACAAGTCGCAGCAGACCATTGGGTCGCCGAACATGACTAGAGCAAGTTGGGACCAGATTGAATCGACTGCGTTGGGTTGCGGCGAGGCGATCCGCCAGGGTCGGTAGCGACAGCGTACCGACGCGCGAAGGGCGTATCGGGGAATACGGTCGAGCACGGCGACACCGCGGGCGCCCGCCGCAACCCAACCCGAAGGGCCGGGGTCTTTTGCGTCGTGGGTGCGTCGAAAGGCTTGCCCGTATTGCCTATACGGGCTGCGCCTTTCTCCTGCCCACGCCACAAAATCCCTCCGGCGCAGTGGTTCAATCTGGTCCCAACTTGCTCTAACCGCCGCCCGCAAAATCTGCTATAAAACACCGGCGCACCGGTTAAGCCTGGCGCGCGCATTCACGATGGAGACGCCATAAACGCACTGTCAAAACCCAGGAGATCGAAATGAGCAATCTGCAGGAATTCCACCATGCCCAAGAGGCGCCGGACATCAAGTCCCGTACCGTGGTGGCGATTGTTATAGCGCTCGTGATGGCGGCATTCGGGGTTTATGTTTATGAGCAGATCTGGAATCCCGCGCCACCGCCTTCGCCGGTCGCCGACACCCAGCTTCCCGCGCGCTGAATAGCTTACGGCCCCGCTTAGCGGACGCGCCGCACCTTGTGGTGAAAATGCTCGTCATTCACCACCAGGTTGAAGGTGTGCATCGCGCCCCGACTGATTGTGACGCGCATGCTTGAGGCAGGCTGCTTCCAGCGCACGGGACGCTTATCGGCATCGTCGTCGGTCTGTTGCCAAACCTGGCCGTCCAGCAGGGTGATGACAAAGCCGCCGCGCATGATGTCGTAAGAACGCACCGGCGCGTTGTTGACGACCTCCTCGCCGCCCAAGATGTCGAAAAAACCGGACCTTTTGGGCATCGGCGGCGGACCGCCGCGCACCGCGGCGCGGGGGGCGGGAAGTACGCCGGGGTTGGATTGCTCAGACAACAGCTTGAGTTGGGATTGCGGGGCGGGCGACAGACCCAGCCAGGCGCGCATCGGTTGCGCCGCGCCATAATAGCAATCCAGCCACTGCCGGTCGTCGGTCAGATGGGCGCAGCGCGTGGTGCCGGCGATGACGTCTTCGCGCGCATCCGCCCAAGCCAGGCCGGGCGTCAGCGCCCCACCCGCCGCGACAATCGCCAAAATCACCTTGCGCATCGCATTCCCCGCGCGAAAATCATTGAACTTGCCGCCGCAAAACCGGCAAATCCCAGCTAGGGCGCATGGTAGAAGGTCTCAATGGCACCAGGCAAGACATGGAACCGGCGGCTGGCTTTGGTCGGCGGCGCGGCGCTGGCCTTCCTGCTGCTGGCGTCCCTGCCCACGCGGGCCGAGACAGTGCTCAATCGCGGCGGCGGCGCCGAACCGGAGTCGCTGGACCCCGCCTTCGCCGGCAGCGTGGCGGAAATCAATATCCTGGGCGATATGATGGTGGGCCTCACCACCCTGGACGCCGCCGCGCGGCCCATTCCCGGCATCGCGGAGCGTTGGGAAACATCGCCGGACGGCCTGACCTGGACCTTCCATTTGCGCCAGGCCCGCTGGTCGGACGGCAGGCCGGTGACGGCACAGGATTTCGTTTTCGCCTGGCGCCGGCTGCTGGATCCCAAAACCGCCGCGCGGCAGGCGCAGATGCTGTGGATCGTCAAACACGCACGCGGCATCACCGGCGGACGCCTGCCCGCATCGGCCCTAGGCGCCGCCGCGTCAGGACCGTCGACCCTGAAAGTGACGCTGGAACATCCCGCACCCTATCTTCCGGAGCTGCTGAGCCTTCCCGCCGCCTTGCCCCTGCCGGCCCGGCCCGTCTTTAAGCCTGGCGCTTATATTTCCAACGGGCCTTATCTGCTGAAAAGCTGGCGGCCCAACGACCATGTCGGCCTGGTCAAGAACCCGCAATTCTACGATGCGGCATCGGTGAAAATCGATGTGGTGAATTATTATCCCATCAACGACACCCAAGCAGCGCTGCGCCAGCTGCGCGCCGGCGAGCTGGACATGCAAACCCCGCTGCCGGTGGCGCAGCTGGCCTGGATCAGGGCCAATATGCCCGGCAGCCTGCACATCATCCCGTCGCAGGCGCTGGCCTATATCGCGATGAATTTGCGCGACCCCGCGCTGGCCGATCTCAGAGTGCGCCGGGCGCTCAACCTGGTCTATGACCGCGAGGCGGTGGCGCAAAAAGTGATGAAGCTGGGAGAACAACCGGCCTATTCCTATGTCCCTCCCACGATCGCGGACTATGCGGGCGGCCCGCAGCTGGACTTCAAATCCATGCCCTATCCGGCCCGGCTGGCCGAGGCCAAAAGACTGATGCAGGAGGCGGGCTATGGCCAGTTCAACAAACTGATCCTCACTTATTCCATCAGCGGCAACCCCGACAGCAAGCGCCTAGCCGCCGTGTTTCAGGCCATGGCGCGTCAGATCCATGTCGATGTGCGGATCACCGTGTCGGACTATCCCATGGTCCTCAGCGCCATGCGCCAAGGGCGTTATCAGCTGGCCTATACGATCTGGCTGGCGGACTTTAGCGACGCGTCCAATTTTCTGGACCTCTTGCGGTCGGGCAGCCCGGGCAATTACGCCGGCTATCGCAATCCCAAATTCGATCTCGCAATGGCGAGAGCGGCGGGCGAAGCCGGCCGGCGCAAAAACCTGCTCCAGGAGGCCGAGCGCATCGCCCTGACCGACATGCCCTGGCTGCCGATCCGCTTTTTGTCGCAGCCCGAGGCGGTGGGGCCGCGAGTCGGCGGCTATGTCCAAAATATCCGGGACTATAACCGCAGCCGCTGGCTTTGGATAAAATGAGCGGGGAGCCCGGTCGGCCCCAGGCCAATCGATATCCCACCCGCACAACCAGCCGCCCCTCCCGAGAATTCGCTGGAATTTTCCTTCCATTAGCGGTCATATCGGCGCAACTCGGCCCAACAAAACGACCGAGGCCGGAGGGTCATGGCAAAAGTTCTTCCTAAGAGAGACGTGGTCATTATGGGGCTGGGTTGGACCGGCACCATCCTGGCGCAGGAACTGACCCAGGCGGGCTTGCGAGTCGTGGCCATCGAGCGCGGTCCTTGGCGCGACACCGCCACCGATTTCAATATCGGCTATATGCCCGATGAATTGCGCTATGCGGTGCGTCGCGAGCTGTTCCTGTCACCCAGGCAGGAAGCCATGACCATGCGAAACGATATCTCGCAAACGGCGCTGCCGATGCGCGATTACGGCTCCTTCCTGCCGGGCTCCGGGGTCGGCGGCGCGGGCGTGCACTGGAACGGCGCCACCTGGCGCTACTATCCCAGCGATTTGGAATGCAAGAGCCATCATATCAAGCGTTACGGCGCCAAGAAGATCGCCGGTCTGCAGCTCCAGGACTGGGGCGTCACTTTTGACGAGATCGAGCATTGCTACGACCGTTTCGAATATCTTTGCGGCGTTTCCGGCAAGGCCGGCGTGATCAAGGGCCAAATCCAGCCCGGCGGCAATCCCTTTGAAGGCTCACGGTCGCGCGAATATCCCAATCCGCCGCTCAGAATGCCTTATTCCTCCACCCTGATGGGGGAAGCAGCGCGGAATTTGGGACTGCACCCCTTCCCCGCGCCCTCGTCCAATCTTTCCCGCGCCTATGTCAATCCGCTGGGCGTGGCGATGGGGGAATGCACCTATTGCGGCTTCTGCGAGCGTTTCGGCTGCGGCAACTATTCCAAGGCCAGCCCGCAAACCACCATCTTGCCGGTGCTGATGAAGAATCCCAATTTCGAAGTTCGCACCGAATGCGAAGTGATGAAGATCAATCTTCACGGCGACGGCAAAACCGCCCGCAGCCTGACTTATATCGATGCGGCGGGCGGCGAATATGAACAACCGGCGGATATCGTCATTCTCTGCGGCTACGGCTTGATGAATGTGCGCATGATGTTCTTGTCGGGCATCGGCCAACCCTATGATCCCAAGACCGGCAAGGGCGTGGTGGGACGCAATTATTGCTACCAGACCGGCGGCGGCGGCGCCCAGCTGATCTTCGACGACAAAAGATTCAATCCTTTCATCGGCGCCGGGGCGCTCAACATATCGGTGCACGATTTCAACGCCGACGCTTTCGACCATTCCGATCTGGATTTCGTGGGCGGCGCGACCATCGGCACGGGCCAAAGCAATGGCAGGCCGATCAGCAATCGCCCCACCCCACCGGGCACGCCGCGTTGGGGTTCCCAATGGAAAAAAGCCACCGCCGAAACCTATGGCCGGGTGATGGGCGTGGGCGGATCGGGGTCAAGCTATCCCATTCGCGGCAATTATCTGGATCTTGATCCGACCTATACCGACCGGCACGGCCGGCCATTGCTGCGCATCACCTTCGACTTTCCCGACAACGATATCCGCATGCAGCAATGGGTCAGCAAACAGATCGAGAAGATCGCGCGCGCACTCAATCCCAAAATTCTCACCATGGGAAGCGTGCGCAAGGACTGGAATGCGGTGCCTTATCAGAGCACCCACAATACCGGCGGCGCGGTGATGGGCACCGATCCCACCACCAGCGCAGTGAACCGCTATCTGCAAAGCTGGGATGTCTCCAACCTGTTTGTGGTGGGCGCTTCGGCTTTTCCGCAGAACGCCGCCCAGAATCCCACCGGCACCGTGGGCATGCTGGCCTTCTGGACGGCCGAAGCGATCCGCGACCGTTATATGAAGGCGCCCGGACGTCTGATGTAGGCGCATATGCCTGTTGAATGGTGACCCCAGGAAGCCTCGAACTTCCGGCCCTCAGTTTAGGAAACCGCCGATCGGTGTCAATCTGGGGTAATTTTCTCCTGTATTTATTGACTTTGGCCTTCCGTAAGCCGACCGAAAAGTCGCTTGGGGCACATTTGGGGCACAAAGGCCGTGATTCTGGTCCCGGCTAGCTGGGCGGTGTCTTGGCGTTTGCAATTTCCCGGTTTATGGATCACCCAGCGACCCCGTAGCTCAGCAGGATAGAGCATCAGTTTCCTAAACTGAGGGCCGGAAGTTCGAGTCTTCCCGGGGTCACCACTGTGCAGACTTACTGAAAATCCCCGGCGAACAGCTTGACGCCGACATCAAAGACGACGTTGGCGCTATTCTCCTAGCAGCAGCGGCAAATTGGCTTAGCTAGTCACTTCATAGCCACGAGATAACAGCCAGTCAGTGGCGCCGCGGTTGAGTCAAGCTCGACGCACGCAGCCTTGGCCGGCTCGCAAGCCAGGTTGTAACTTCGTCCTCAAACCAAGCGATCTACCCCGGAGAGACGCTTACAGGACTGGGAAGCAATCTTCGCGGACGCCGCGCCAGACACCGGTGCGCGCCAGAGACGTACGTCCCTTCTTGCCATAAACCACTGAGCCCGAAATCAGCCGGCGCTCTTGAAGGTTGCGATAATTAGGCTCAGCGGCCGCCGACGGATCTTTCGAGGACATGGTTGCTCTAGGGTCCGGACTCAATTAGCCCACCATGTGATGGCGGCTGCGAGCAGAACGGCGGATAGGAAGTTGCGCGCCAGCTTGTCGTATCGGGTCGCGATGCGCCGGAAGTCCTTGAGCCGGCAAAACATGCGCTCGAT
>DATEIA010000027.1:0-10996 GCA_035279305.1 Rhizomicrobium sp. | reverse complement strand
ATCGACCAGCGTGGTCTTGCCATGGTCGACATGGGCGATGATGGCGATATTGCGGATTTCCATGGAACCAGAATCAATAAGAGGAGCGCGAAGGTGGCGGGCTTATAGACGCTGGTTGTGCTGCGGAGCAACATCGGCTCGGCCGCCCATATGCCCTTTCCTGCCCCTTCTTTGAGAATTTTATAATGATATCAGTGGCTTAAATGTTACATAGGCGTCATTTCTGGCACATTTATGAGATAGTTTTGGCCTATAACCGGCTCCATGAGGGAAATCCCGGCGCGGATTTAGGCCGGACCGGCCGGGGAAAGATTACCAGCGCATCGCGGAACCGGCCTTCGGCCCCTGCGATGGATTGGGAATGTATACTGTGTGTCAGCTGGCCTGGCTGACCATGTCAGGATTGTGTTGCATGAATGTTCAGATCAACCCGCTCCAGACTCCGCCCGTGCGAGGCGACGACCGGGACGACGCGCCCGGTGGCCGTGGCCGTACGCTTGCGATCGGCGGCGCGGCGCTGGCGCTCATCCTGGGGGGCTTCTGGTATTTCACCCATGGCAGCGCGCCGCCCGTCCGGCGTGCCCAAGCGGCACCGGTCAAGGTTGCTTCGGTCGATATCGCCAATATGCCGGTCGTCGAACGCACCATCGGCACCGTGATGGCCAACTCCACCGTGCAGATCAACGCCCGCATCCAGGGTCAGATGATCAAGGCCTATTTCAAGGAAGGCCAGATGGTGAAGCGGGGAGACATCCTGTTCCAGATCGATCCCCGTCCCTATCAGGCGACCTATGACAATGCTTTGGCCCAGCTTGCCACCGCCAAGGCCAAGGCCGACCGCTACACCCGCCTGACGGCGCAGAACGCCATTGCCGGCCAGCAATTCGACGATGCCCAGGCCGCCTATCTGGAAGCCAAGGCGGCGGTGGAATCGGCGCGCCTGAATGTGGAGTTCACCACCATTCGCGCGCCCATCAACGGCAAGACCGGCCCCATCCTGATCCAGCCCGGCAATATGGTCGCCGCTTCGACCGCCAGCACCAACGCCACCCCCCTGGTCACCATCAACGAAATCCAGCCGGTGAAGATTTCCCTGTCGCTGCCGCAATCGGATCTGCCGCGCATCCAGGAAATGCAACGCACCAAGGGCTTGACGGTCACCGTCGCCTTGCATGACGCAGGCGGAACCGAGGACATAAAGGTGCCGGTGAATTTCATCGGCAATGCCGTGACCAACACCACCGGCACCATTGAATTGCGCGCCACCTATGACAATCCCGACATGGCGCTTGTGCCGGGCCAATTGGTGGATGTGGTCGTCGCGCTGGCGGAAATTCCGGGCGCCACGCTGGTGCCGCGCGAAGCCGTCAATACCGGACCGGATGGCCAGTTCGTCTATGCGATCAAGAACGGAACCGCGCAACAGGTGCCGGTGAAGATATTGTTCGACGACGGCGTCAAAAACGCGGTGTCCGGCAACCTGCTGAAGAAAGGCGACCAAGTGATCGTCGAGGGCCAGTTGCGCGTCATACCGGGCGCCAAGGTCAGCATCACCGGCGTCAAGCGCCAGGCCGGCGCGGCCGGCAAGGGACAGATGACCAGCGGGCGGCGCAGGGTACCGCATGCCCAGGACCGCGAAGGCTGATCGCCTCAAGGTATAAACCATGAACCTGTCACGGCCATTTATTGAACGCCCGGTTATGACCACCCTGGTCATGGCGGCCTTGGTGATTTTCGGCGGCTATGGCTATGCCAAGCTGCCGGTCTCCGATCTTCCCAACATCGATTTCCCCACCATCGCGGTCTTCGCCCAATTGCCCGGCGCCGATCCCGATACCATGGCCTCGTCCGTGGCCTCGCCGCTGGAAAACCAATTCTCGGCCATTGCCGGCATCGACCAAATGACGTCGACCAGCACGCAGGGATCGACCCAGATACAATTGCAGTTCAGTCTGGACCGCAGCGTGGACGCCGCCGCTCAGGACGTGCAGTCGGCGATTTCCGCCGCGACCCGCAGCCTGCCCAAGGCGCTGCCCCAGCCGCCCACCTTCCGCAAGCAGAACCCAGCCGACATCCCGATCATGTTCCTGGCGATGAGTTCCTCGACCATGAAACCGTCGGAAGTGAACGAGTATGCCGAAACCTTGCTGGCGCGACAGATCTCCACCATCGACGGCGTGGCGCAGGTCGGTGTGTTCGGCACGGCAAAATATGCGGTGCGCATCCAGGCCGATCCCGCCGCGCTCGCCACCCGCCAAATCGGCATCGACAAACTGGTCAGTGCGGTGGCCAATGCCAATGTCAACCTCGCCACCGGAGCGCTGAACGGAGACACCCGCTCCACCGTCATTCATACCGGCGGCCAGCTCAACAATGCCGCGGAATTCAACAACCAGATCGTCGCCTACCAGAATGGCAGCCCGGTCCGGCTCAAGGACGTGGCGCGGGTTATCGACGGTTTGGAAAATCCCTATGCCAAGAGCTGGTACAAGAACCGGGAGGCCATCACACTGGCGATCTTCCGCCAGCCCGGCTCCAATGTCGTGGCGGTAACCGACGCGATCAAAAAGGTCCTGCCGCAATTTAGGGCGAACTTGCCGCCTTCGGTGGAAATGGACGTGGTGTTCGACCGCAGCCAGATGATCCGGGCCTCGATCGATGACGTGCAGCACACGCTGTTGATCGCCGGCGCTCTGGTGGTGGGTGTTATTTTCGTATTCCTGCGGCGCGTCTCCGCCACCATTATCCCCTCGTTGGCGTTGCCCATTGCCATCATCGGCACCTTCGCCGGCATGTCGGCCTTCGGCTTCAATCTGGACAATCTTTCGCTGATGGCGCTGACCCTGTCGGTCGGGTTCGTGGTCGATGACGCCATCGTGATGCTGGAGAACATCGTTCGCTATATCGAAAAGGGCGAACAACCTCTTGAGGCGGCGATCAAGGGATCCAGCGAGATCGGCTTCACCATCCTGTCCATGACCGTCAGCCTGGCGGCGGTCTTCATTCCCATCGTCTTTATGGGCGGCATTGTGGGGCGGCTGCTGCACGAATTCGCCGTCACCATCATCCTGGCCATCCTGTTCTCCGGCATCATCTCGCTGACCCTGACGCCCATGTTGTGCGCGCGCATCCTCAAGGGCGAGCATGGCCAGCACCACAACTGGTTCTACCGGCTGAGCGAAAACACTTTCAACAAAGTACAGGCTTTCTACGACCGCACCCTGCGCTGGAGCATTACGCACCCCAGGGCGATCATCGGCGTATTCTTCGCCAGTCTCGCGGCCTCCGTGCTGATGATCATGATCATGCAGCAGGACTTCCTGCCCAGCGACGACACGGGCCGCATCCAAGGCAGCATTCAGGCCGCCAACGGCACCAGCTATACCCAGATGGCGGCTTACACCAAGCAAGTCATGAAGATCATAGGCGAGGATCCGGACATAGAAGGCGTGCTGGGGCAAATGGACGGCGCCAATGGCGGCGCCGGCACCAACAATGCCCGAATGATGATGATCAAGCTCAAACCGCTGAATATCCGAAAGTCGACCCCGGAGCAGATCATTCGCCGCCTGCGCCCCAAAGTGTCGCGTATTGCCGGCGTCAATGTGTTCTTGACCAATCCTCCGGCTATCCGGCTCGGCGCGCGCATGGCCCGCTCTACCTATCAGTATACGCTGCAGGGACTGGATCTGGGGCAGTTGCAGGACTATTCCGACAAGCTGATGGAAGTGCTTCGCAAGCAGTCCGGCTTCGTCGATATAACCTCCGACAATGAAGCGGCGATGCCGTCGGTGCAGGTCAAGATCAACCGTGACCGGGCCGCGGCCTTTGGCGTGACGCCGCTGCAGATCGAAACGGCGCTGGGCTCGGCTTTTGGCGGCCAGCGCATCTCCCAGATCAATACGTCATCGAGCCAGTATGAAGTCATCATGGAATTGCTGCCGCGCTATCAGCGCGATGCCAGCGCCTTGGACCGGCTGTACATCACCGGCGCGGGCAACAGTTTGGTGCCGCTGACCGCCGTTACCGACATGACCGCCAGCACAGTTCCCCTCTCGGTCAATCATGCCGGCCAGATTCCCGCCGTGACGATTTCCTTCGACTTGGCGCCCGGCAAGGCGCTGTCCGACGCGGTCAGCGGCATCCGCGAGGCCAGCGAGACAATCGGCATGCCGGAATCCATCCAGGGCAATTTCCAAGGCACCGCGGCGGCCTTCGAGGATTCCACCAAGAATATGGGCATGCTGCTCCTTATCGCCATGGTGGTGGTCTACATCATCCTGGGCATCCTCTATGAAAGCTTCATCCACCCCCTGACCATCCTGTCGGGCTTGCCCTCGGCGGCGGTCGGCGGACTCGTGACCCTCTGGATCGCGCATCTGCTGTTCCTGGCGGGCATCACGCCGGTGGACATGTCGCTGACGCTTTATGCCTTTGTCGGACTGATCATGCTGATCGGCATCGTCAAGAAGAACGCCATCATGATGATCGACTTTGCCATCAACCGGCAGCGCTCCGACGCCTCGCTGCCACCGGAACAGGCGATCTATGAGGCCGCCATCACCCGCTTCCGCCCCATCATGATGACCACCATGGCGGCGTTGATGGGCACCCTGCCCATCGCCTTTGGCAGCGGCGCCGGTGCGGAATCGCGGCGCCCGCTGGGGCTGTGCGTGGCCGGCGGCTTGCTGCTGTCCCAGCTTTTGACGCTTTACATCACGCCGGTGATTTATTCCGGCCTCGACCGTTTCAGCAGCAGGATGCAGGGCCGCAAGGCCCATCGCCGCCATGCGGGTCCCAGCATCGCCCCGGCGGAGTGAGCCACGGTCGGCACGCAAGGCGCGCCGACGCTTTGATCCAGTGGAGTGAGGCACGACCCGCACAGCGGGTCAAATCGGTCCAGTGGACCGATTTGAGTGCCGAACGCCCGAGCGTAAGCGAGGGCAAGAGTGGCGAACGCCCGAGGCCTATGGCCGAGGGTGGCGCAGTGGCGAAAACTTGACTCAAGATTCACTTCGGTGACAAAGCCAACGCGCCGCCTCCTCGCTGCGCTCGAAGAGGGCCAGCTTTTCTAGAGCAAGTTGCGTTCAAACGTGATCGCTCTGACCTCATACTTCGACAAGCTCAGCATGAGGATTAGCTTATTTCCTCACCCTGGTCGCACTACGCTGCCGCTAACGACTGTCGAAGGGTGAGGGGCGTCTGAAATTATTTTGCTCTAACTCGCTAGGCTCCTAAGAAAAGCTAGGCCAGCACAAGCGAGGCGCAACCTATCCGCTTCTCAATTTTCAGCGGCAGCCGGACAGAAACGAGTCGTCGAGACGATTCTGGGATTGCAACGCACCCAGCAGGGCGCTGTTGGGGCAGCCGCCGGCCATCGCCTGTCTTGTCCGCGCCACAACCACCCTGGTGCCGTCCTCGCTGACCTCCTTGCCGTCGGCCCGCAATTGCGCCCAGATGCGATTGGTCTTGCAGACTCGCGGACCCAGCAGCCGGGATCCCGGCAAAGCCTGCGGCGCGCGGCAGGTGATGGCGTCGGGATCGCCGTCGCCCCGCGGGTTCAGGGCGGTAACGGCTTCTTTCAAAGCCGTTGGGGGCTGCGGGACAAGGACCGCCACGGCGATGGGTTGTTGGAGCGGCGGCGGCGCGGGTTCGACGGGGACAAGCATCGGCGCGGTGGATGACAGCTCGACCTCCGGAAGGATCAGCGGCGCGGCCGTCACTTTCACCTTCAGCGGCAGCGGCTCGGCGACAGTGACCTGGACTACCGGCGCCTGGGTTACCGGCGCCATGCCGATCTCTTGACCGATTCCCCGGGCCATGGCCGCCACGGCCTGCCCGGCGCGCGCCTGTACGGCAAGGACGTCGCGCCGAACCTGCCGCGTCAAGGGGCCATCCAGGAACCCCGCCATGATCGGCAATGCCAAGGTGAAAAGGCAGGCGCCCGCCAGAAGCAGACGCTTGGCGGCACCGATATCCCGCGCGGCCTCGGCAGTCATGATCTGCCGCACGCGTATTCCCAGATCGGCGCCGGAAACACCCGAGACGCAGGCCAGCGGCGACTGAATGCAGAATTTGCACACTTTCAGGATGCCGCCCGCATAGACTTCCGGATCGTGGCCGGATGCCAGCACACTTTCATCGCAGGCCCGCTCGCGTTCGGCGATCATACGCGATCCGATCAGCCAGACCGGCGGATAGAACCAGAACAGCGCTTCGACGATCATGTGAATGGCCGCGGTGACATTGTCGCGGCGCCTGAAATGACTCAGTTCGTGCGCCAGAATGGAATCCCGTTCCGGTTCGGACAGCCATGCCATCAGGCCGGCGGGCAGCAGCACCACCGGTTTCAGGATGCCCACAAGACCCGGTTCCAGCAGCGAGGCCGACGCCTTGATCCGCACCGGTGCCGGCACGGGCAGATCCCGGGCGGCAACCGTCATGGCATGCAGGCGCAGCCCGCGCAGCAGACGAATGCCCAGGATCGCAGCAAAACCGGCCAGCCAGAGGCCCAGCAGCAACGGCGCCAGATTGATGGTTTCGGCCTGCGGCGCCACCAGCAGCTTTGCCGGCGCCGACAATTTTTCCGCCGCCGGCTGGAGGACAAGAATGGATTTCGGCAGGGGCGCGGGATACTGGCGGAAGAAATAGCCTCCCAATGCCGCAAGCGCGGCGAAAGGCACCAGGAATTTGATCGAGGCCGCGAACCACAGCCAGAAACGCAAGGCGGCGCCGTTACGGCGAAACGCCAGGGTCAGCAACCAGGCCGCGCCCGCAAACAGGGTAGACTGCCAAATATGATCCAACAGCGCGAAGGTCATGCCGGGAACCCTGTATGCGTCATGTGTCCCTATTTTTTCTTGGCGGCCAATTCGTGCAACAGCTTCTCGGCGTCGCTCACATCCTTGGGCGTCAGATTGCCGGCTTCGATCAACTGCGCCATCACCGGCTGCATCCGTCCACCGAAGATCGAGAGGAACTCATCCACCAGGCGGCGCTGCGCGGCGTCGCGGGAAATCACCGCTTCGAAGATATGGGCATTGCCGATCTTGCGCGCCCGGCGCAACGCCTTCTTGGCTTCCAGCCGGTATACCATGGTTTGTACCGTGGTGTAGGCCGGGCGGTTCTTGGCCCCGAAACTTTCCTGGATCTCACGAATGGCGGAAGGGCCCGCGCTCCACAACACGTCCATGATCTGCATTTCCAGCTTGCTCAACTTGGGGTGCCGCATCGTCAATCCCGTCCCACGCGCCTACTACAATCGTCTGTAATTTAGGCCCAAGCCGGTCCGGCGGCAAGCCGGTCTTGCCGCCATCAACGGTCCAAAGCGGGGCCGACGGCGCGGGGACGCAGGCGGTCGAAAGATCCGCAGAGCAGCAGACCGGCGGCAAAGCCGCCCAAATGCGCCTGCCAGGCGATCAGCCCGTTTTCCCCGCCCATGCCCAGGCCGGTGATCCCGGTCAGCAGGTTGATGGCGATCCAAAGCGCCGTGAAAATCAAAAGCTGCCGGGACAACAAGGGTGCCAAAGGGGTTTCGCCGGGCACCGCCCAGGGAGCCTGGCCGGGCAGCATCCGCAAGGCCGCCGCCATCAAGCCGGAAACGGCGCCGGACGCGCCCACCACCGGCACGGGGCTTTCCCAGTTGAAGGCCAGATAGGCAAGCGCCCCCATGACACCGCAGACGGCAAAAAACAGAAGAAACAGCGCGGCTCCGAAGCGCCGCGCAACAATGGGGCCAAAAGCAAGCAGGAAAAGGCAGTTAACAATCAGATGGGTCCAGTCATTGTGCAGCCCCATATAGGAGACAAAAGGCAGGGCGCGTTCCCAGACGGTGCCGGGATTGGCCATATGGCTTTCCAGGAAAGCGCGGCTGTAGCGCAGGGGGTAGAGCCCGAACTCATAGACGGCGGCGTCCGCCTGGTCATCAGGCCGCGCCACCCGCGCCAGATGCAGCACCGCCAGGCCGCCGATTAGCCACAGCACGACCGGCGGCGCGCGAAAAAAAGGCTGGCGCGGAGGCGCCGATTGCAGGAAAGCCATGGGCTTATCTAGGACGGTTCGAGGTTCCCGCCAAGCCGTGCCCAAGCCGTGCCCAAGCCGTGCCAATGTGCCAGGGCGGAACAGGCGCCCCAGGCCCGGCCTGCGCCATCCCGATGGGCAACATGGACGATCCGCTGCGCGACGCCGGCGAATATTATCCGCAAGTCGCCTATGTGGGCGGCAGTGTGGGCTTTTCTTCCAGCGCGATCGGCAATACTGCGCAGATCATCCATTACAATTCGCACTAGTGTCGTGGTTTCGAAGTTCGCATGCCCATCGATATCGAGCTATATGCGAACTTCGAAACCAAAACGACACTAGGAATCAATGTGTTGCTAGTGTCCTTCGATTCCGAAATTCGCCCAGAGCCCGATATCGAGATCATGCGAATTTCGGAATCGGGACACTAGGCTTAGCGGATTGCTCTGACCGTCTTAGGGGCAAAATGGGACTGTCAGGGTAAGGGACGGGAGCGCGCTGCCGTCCCTTTTCTTTCATGGCCAGCGGTAGTATCTGGCGGGGTCATGAGCGCCTTGCCCATTGACCTCGACGCCTTCGAAGCCGCGCCGATGGCGCGCGAGCCTTTCGCCTTCGCCATGGTGCCGCATTTCGTCAGGCCCGAAGCGATGGCCGCGATCAATGCCGATTATCCGCTGGTCAGCCATCCCGGCTCCTTTCCCTTGCCGACCTTGCGATTTGGTCCGGCCTTCGCGGCTTTCATCGACGCGATCCAGGGACCGGAATTCACCCGCGCGGTGGAACGCAAGCTGGGGATCGACCTCAAGGGCCGGCCCAGCATGGTGACGGCGCGCGGCGTATCGGCGGCGCGCGATGGGCAGATTCACACCGATTCCCGCACCAAGCTGATCACCGTGCTGATCTATATGAACAACGCCTGGGAAGGCAAAACCGGCCGGCTGCGCCTGTTGCGCGGGCCCGACAATCTGGAAGACGTGATCGCGGAAGTGCCGCCCGACGAAGGCACCCTGCTGATCTTCAAGAATGAGCCCAATGCCTGGCACGGCTTTCATGCTTTCGAAGGCCCCCGGCGGGTGATCCAGCTCAATTGGGTGACGGATATGGGCGTGGTGCGGCGTGAGCAGTTCCGCCACAAAGTCAGCGCTTTCTTCAAGCGGCTGAGAGGCAAGTCCGCGCCGGAGCGGATGTAACTCTTTATCCTCCATGGCTGGGCTTGACCCGGCCATCCATCTTTTTGAGTGGGGGATAGTCGTGCCAGTGCCCGCTGAGATCGCGGACGCGATAGCCGGTTGGCGTTTTCTGCAGATGATCGGACTCGAGCGGTACCTTGCCGAAGCCGCCGGGAATATCGAGCATGTAAGCCGGCATCGCCAGCCCGGACAACCGCGCGCGTAACTGTTTCATCAGCGCCAAGCCGTCTTCGATCCGGGTCCGGAAATGCGAGGTGCCGGGAGCCAGGTCGCCGTGATGCAAATAATAAGGCTTGACGCGATTTTCCACGAAGGCGTGCATCAGCTCGGCCAAACTTTCCACATTGTCGTTCACGCCTTTGAGCAAGACCGACTGGCTGGCCAGCGCAATTCCACCCTCGACCAACCGCGCAATCGCCGCCCTGGCGGGGGGCGAGAATTCGCGGGCATGATTGGCGTGTACCGCCACCCAGGTCGCCGCGCCCGGCGCATGCAATGCCGCCACCAGATCATCGCTCACCCGCGCCGGATCGGTCACCGGCACCCGCGTGTGCCAGCGGATCACTTTTATGTGCGCGATTGCCGCCAGCCGGCTGGTGATTTCCGCTATCCGGCGCGGCGGCAGGATGAAGGGATCGCCGCCGGTCAGAATGACTTCGCGAATCTGCGCATGGCCCGCGATATAGGTCAGGGCCGCTTCAAAATCCTCCCGCGACAATTTGTTGTCGCGTCCCTTGTTGGGCCCGATCATTTCGCGGCGGAAGCAGAAGCGGCAATAGACCGGACAGGACGACACCGCCTTGAACAGCACACGGCCCGGATGACGGTGCACAATGCCCCGGGCGGGGGAATGCGCCGCGTCGCCGATCGGGTCCGCGCGTTCTTCCGGCAGGACATGCAATTCTTCCAGCGATGGCAGAAACTGCCGCGCGATGGGATCATTGGGATCGGCGGGATCGATCAGGTCCAGCAGGACCGGAGACACCGAGACCGCATAGCGCCGCGCCACAAGTTCAAGATTTGATTGGACGCTTTGGGCGCTCTCCGCCCTCGCTTCCAAATCGGGCGGGGCGAGGTTCATCTTTTTTGTGCCTTGAGGCTGGGAAGGAACATGGCCAACAACCTGATCGCGGGCAGGAAGGCGCGAACCCTACCTTTTGCCTGGATTTTGACCAGTCCGTTTCATGCATGACGGCATCGCGATCCCAGGTCGTTCGCATGGCTGGCTGCCAAGCGCCGTCAGGCGCGACGGCCGGACCGGAGGGGGTCAGGGTAAAGGGGTCCAAAGCACGGTATCGATGTTCGGCGCGCCCGTGGCCAGCATCACCAGCCGGTCGAAGCCCAGCGCCACGCCGCTGGCGGGCGGCATGGCGGCGAGTGCCGTCAAAAACGCTTCGTCCAGCGGATAGCGCCCGCCATAGACCCGTTCTTTCTTGGCCATCTCTTTTTCGAACCGCGCCCGCTGCTGCCCCGGATCGGTCAGCTCGCCAAAGCCGTTGGCCAGTTCCACGCCGCAAGCATAGAGCTCAAACCTTTCCGCCACGCGCGGATCGCGCGCACTGACCCGTGCCAGCGCCGCCTCGCAGACCGGATATTCGTAAAGGATGCAGGGCCGCTCCAATCCCAGGCGCGGTTCCACCCTGAGGGTGAGAATCTTGCTGAACATGTCGGACCAGTCGTCCTGGTCGCCGACCGCCACGCCGCCGCGGCGCGCCCGGATGCGCAGCGCATCCGCATCGCCTTCGCCCGACGCCGATAGCGTGGCCAGAAGATCGATACCGGCAAAA
>DATEIA010000026.1:0-7200 GCA_035279305.1 Rhizomicrobium sp. | reverse complement strand
CGGCTGGCGCCCGCCGCCCTGGGCACCGCGCTGCCCGAGGGCGACGCCTTTGTCTGGGAGCCCGCGCAAGGCGGGCTGGTGGCGGTGCCGCATGTCGCCCATGTCGATCTGGCGCTGCTCAAGGGGATCGAGAACCAGCGCGATACCTTGCTGGCCAATACCCAACGTTTCGCGCAAGGCTTGCCCGCCAACAACGCCCTGCTCTGGGGCGCGCGCGGCATGGGCAAGTCCAGCCTGGTCAAGGCGGTGCATGAGGAAATCAACCGCACGCGTAAAGGCATAGACAGGTTGGTCCTGATCGAGATTCACCGCGAGGACATCGACAGTTTGCCGGTCCTGCTGCGCATTCTGCGGACCAGCAAGCGTCATGTCCTGCTGTTCTGCGACGACCTCAGCTTCGACAAGGACGACACCAGCTACAAGTCGCTCAAGGCGGCGCTGGAAGGCGGCATCGAGGGCCGCCCCGCCAACACGATTTTCTACGCCACCTCCAACCGGCGGCACCTGATGCCGCGCGACCTGATGGACAATGAACGCGGCACCGCCATCAATCCCGGCGAGGCGGTGGAGGAAAAAGTCTCGCTGTCAGACCGTTTCGGCCTGTGGCTGGGCTTTCATCACTGCGGCCAGGATGAGTATCTCGCCATGATCGAAGCCTATGCCGCGTTTCATCATCTGAAGATCACGCCCGACGAGTTGCGCAAACGGGCGCTGACCTGGGCGATGGGCCGCGGCGGGCGCTCAGGGCGCGTGGCCTGGCAGTTCATTCAAGATTTGGCAGGTGAATTGGGGCAAAGCCTCGATTAGCGCTTGCTGCCATGCTTCGACAAGCTCAGCATGAGGAAATAGAAAATCCTCACCCTGAGCTTGTCGAAGGGTGAGAGCAGCGATGCTTTCTTGAACGTATTGCGCTAGTTCAACGCCGTATTCGACGTCAGATAAGACCGCGGATTGACCGGCGTGGTCGCCGAGCGGATCTCAAAATGCACCTGCGGCGTGGAGACATCGCCGGTCTGGCCGGCATAACCAATCACCTGACCGCGCGCCACGAAATCGCCGCGGGCAACCACCAGCCGTTCGGCATGGGCATAGGCGGTGGTGTAACCGCCGGAATGTTTGACCAGCACCAGATTGCCATAGTCCTTCAATTCATTGCCGGCATAGGTGACCGTGCCCGCGGCGCTGGCACGAACCGGCGTGCCCCAAGGGGTGGCGATATTGATGCCGTCATTCTTGCCGCCATTGGCGGTGGCGCCATATTCCGAAATCACCCGGCCGCTGACCGGCCAGGCAAAGGCCGGCGCGTCGCCGGCCGGCGCGCCAAGCGGCGGCAAAGCCTGACTGGAGACCGGCGCATAGGGCGCGGCGTTGCGGCTGACATAATTGGTGGGCTTCGCCGCCGCTTTCTGATCCTGATAGGTATAGGTCTTGGAGGCCGCGACGCGGCGGGGAAGCTTGTCGTTCACACCCCAATCCAGCGCGGTGCGCGGACTGTCGGGCATGCAGCCGGCCAGGAACGCCGCCGCGGCACACAGCAAAACAAGCTTCCGTATCGGACCCATGGCTGCCTCTAGCACTGTCTCGAAACGGATCATGGCCGCTAAAAAGTTTAGAAGACTTTAACCAAATGCCCTATGTGTGAAAGTTCCCGCCAAAGTTCCTGAGGCTGTTTCCCGCGAAAAACCTGACACCGGCATTTCGAGTGTCACAAAGGTTAACAAGTTCCTACTTTAGGACACCTCGCAGCTTTGCCAGCACATCAGGCTCCGTCAGGTTCAAATGCAGCGGCGTCACCGCGATATAGTTGGCATAGACCGCGCCGACATCGCTGTCCGGCGGCGGCGTGGCCTTGCGGCGGCGCAATCCGATCCAGTAATAGGCGCGCTGGCGGGCATCGGTGCGCTCCTCGATCTCGGTGGATTGCAGATCGTATTTGCCTTGCGGCACCGCTTTGACGCCCTTCACCCGCGCGGCCGGGCAGGCGGGAAAATTCACATTGATCAAGGTGCCGGACGGCCAGCCCGCCTTCACCAGCGATTTTACCACGCCGGCGCCATGCGATTCGGCAGCCGACCAGTCGATCGCGTGCCGGTCGCTCTCGTCATAACACTGCGATAGAGCGATGGAGGGAATGTTCAGGGCGCAGCCTTCCATCGCGGCCGCGATGGTGCCCGAATAAGTGACGTCATCGGCCAGGTTGGAGCCCCAATTGACTCCCGACAGGATCAGGTCCGGCGGCTGATCCTTCAAAATATGCAGGCACGCCATCATCACACAATCGGTCGGCGTGCCGCTGACCGCGAAGCGGCGCTCGTCCATCACCCGCAAGCGCAACGGCGCGGTGAGGGTCAGGGAATGCGAGGCGCCCGATTGTTCGTTTTCCGGCGCCACCACCCAGACATCGTCGCTGAGACTGTGGGCGATGCGTTCGGTGACGGCAAGGCCCGGCGAATGAATGCCGTCGTCATTGGTGACTAAAATGCGCATCAGATTTTCGCGATGACTTTCTTGCCGTTCATATAAGGCTGTAAGGCATCGGGAATCGCCACACTGCCGTCGGGCTGCTGATAATTCTCCAGGATCGCCACCAGGGTGCGGCCCACCGCCAGGCCCGACCCGTTCAAAGTGTGCACCGGCCCCGCAACCTTGCCCTCGGCATTGCGGAAGCGGCTGTTCATGCGCCGCGCCTGGAAATCGCCGCAGTTGGAGCAGGAAGAAATTTCGCGATAGGCATTCTGTCCCGGCAGCCAGACTTCGATGTCATAGGTCTTCTTGGCCGAGAACCCCATATCGCCGGTGCAAAGTGTCACCACCCGATGCGCCAGATTCAGTTTCTTGAGAATCTCCTGGGCCGCATCGGTCATGCGCTCATGTTCGGCGTTGGACTGGTCCGGGGTGGTGATGGAGACCAGCTCCACCTTGGAGAATTGGTGCATGCGGATCATGCCGCGCGTGTCCTTGCCCGCGGCGCCTGCTTCGGCACGGAAACAGGGCGTGAAAGCCGTAAAGCGCAGCGGCAGCGCGGCTTCGTTCAAAATTTCGTCCGCGACATAATTGGTCAGCGGCACCTCGGCGGTGGGAACGAGCCAAAACGGGTCTTCACCATCAATGCGAAACAGATCGTCCTGGAATTTGGGCAATTGGCCGGTCCCGAACAACGCTGCGCTTTTCACCAGAACCGGCGGCGATACTTCCGTGTACCCGAACGCGCCGGTATGCGTATCCAGCATGAAGGCCGCGATGGCCCGCTCCAGCCGCGCCAGATCGCCCTTGAGATAGACGAACCGCGCGCCCGACACTTTGGCGGCGCGCTCGAAATCCATCTGGCCCAGCAGCTCGCCGATCTCGAAATGCTGTTTGGGATTGTTGATTCCCGGCGGTGTTCCGAACATGCGGCTCCCCACCGGCACGTTGCCGCTTTCATCGGCGCCGCCGGGCACGTCATCGGCTGGCAAATTGGGAATCACTGACAATACGTCATATAAATTCTTTTCCAGCGCGCGTTGCTCGGCCTCGCCTTGCTGGATCGTGTCCTTCAGTCCCGCCACCTCGGCCATCAGGGCGGCGGCACCCGCCTCGTCCTTCTTGGCCTTGGCCTGGCCGATCAGCTTGGAGGCTTCGTTGCGGCGCGCCTGGGCGGTCTGCAAGCGCCCCAACAACTCGCGCAAGTCCTTGTCTTTTTTCAGAAAATTTTCAGCGATGACCTGCGCATCCGCCAGGCCACGGCGCGCAAGTCCGCGCACAAATGCGGCGGGCGCGTCACGAATAGCCTTGATGTCGTGCATGGGAATCTCCTGCCCGAGCGGTCATGCCATGCCCCCTGGTCCCGGGTCAAAAGCCTGCTTTTCCGCGCGCTCCGGATTAACAAAAGCTTAACAGCGAGTTCCCAATTTCGGCGGGGTGCGAAACCACACCGCAATATCCTCAAGGGTAACATTACAGCGCAATTTCCAGGAGGATGCCCGGGTGGGCCGGCATTCTGCATTGACCATTTCTGTCGGCGTCCGCGCCCTGCTGGATGCGCTGGACGGCCGGCTGACGCGGCTGGGCCGGTTCGGCTCGACCGCCGTCATTACCGCCATGAGCGTGGCGGCGGTGGTGGTGCTGCATTTCCTGGTGCGAAGCCTGGAGGGTCTGCCGGTCCAGGCCATCGCCCTCGTCAATCTCGCGGTCGAGATTGCCATCGTCACCGCGCCCATCATCTTCTATGCCCGCGATGTGATCGAGAAATTGAGAGCTTCGCGCGCCAGCTTGGACGAGATGTCCCGCCGCCTCGCCATCTCGGCCGAACAAGCCGAGCAGGCCAACCGGGCCAAGTCCGCCTTCCTCGCCAATATGAGCCATGAGCTGCGCACGCCGCTGAACGCCATTATGGGCTTTTCGGAAGTGATGAAGGACCAGCATCTGGGGCCGATGGATAACCGCCGCTATCTCGATTATGTCGGAGACATCCATGCCAGCGGGCGCTACCTGCTGGGCATCATCAACGATATTCTCGACCTCTCCAAGATCGAGGCCGGCAAGATGACATTAGAGAATGCCGAGGAATTTCCGCTGCGCGAGGCGCTGGAAGGCTCGCTCGCCATCTGCGTCCCGCTGGCGGAAAAATTTGGCGTGCGGATCGAAAGCCGGCTGCCGCCCGACACGGTACGCCTGACGGCGGTGGAGCGCATGATCCGCCAGATCATGATCAATCTGGTCGGCAACGCCATCAAGTTCACCCCGGCGGGCGGCATCGTGCAGATCAGCGGCGCGGCCACCGCTTGCGGCGGTTATGCCGTGACCGTCCAGGATTCCGGCATCGGCATGAGCGAGCCGGAAATCGTCAAGGCGCTGACCCCGTTCGGCCAGATCGAAAACAAGTTGACGGCCACCCACAACGGCACCGGCTTGGGGCTGCCGCTGGCCAAGGCGATGCTGGAGCTGCATGACGGCAGGCTTGAGATCAGCAGCGTTCCGGGCAACGGCACAAAGATCGTGCTGCACTTCCCCGCCAGCCGCATCCCGGACGGCCAACAAATCGCCGCCGCCTAGAACAGTTCAAGACCCTGCATCACGATCAGATTGTGACGCTCAAGCGCCGGACGCGGGGCGCGGCGCGGTGTCGGTGACGGCAAATTCGCCGCTGCGCGGTTCGACAATCTCCGTCGCCGCTGTCTCGGCCATCTGTGCCGGCGCGACCGCTTCCATCGAACTGCTGACCTCGGCCTCTACGTCCGCCACACTGCTCGCAAGGTCGCTGATGGGATTGTTCTTCTTCAGATTGTCGATTTCCTTGCG
Organism: Rhizomicrobium sp.; assembly: GCA_035279305.1. Lineage (GTDB taxonomy): Bacteria > Pseudomonadota > Alphaproteobacteria > Micropepsales > Micropepsaceae > Rhizomicrobium. The sequence goes on along the minus strand of DATEIA010000026.1, from coordinate 1,920 downwards.
CAGTTCCGCCAGTTCGCTCTCGCGCGCCATCTCGTCAAAGCTTCTGCGGAATTCGCCCGCCATGGCGCGGGCCTTGCCCGCCCATTTGCCCACCATGTTCATCAGGCGCGGCAGATCCTTGGGGCCGACCACGACAAGCGCGACGACCAGCATGATGATGATGTGCTGCCAACTGAAAATATCGAACATGCGGGACCCGGATCAGACCGTGGTCTTGTCCTTGTTGCTGTCCTCGGCATTGATCACCTTGGGATCGTCCTTTTCGGCCAACCCCTTCTTGAAGCTGTTGATGCCTTTGCCGAAGTCGCCCATCAGGTCGCTGACCTTGCCCCGGCCGCCGAAAAGTATCAGGGCGACCGCCGCCAATATCAGGATATGCCAGATGCCGAACGTACCCATGAGATTCTCCTATACCCTTGAAATCCAATCCGTTTGCTGCCCTGCCGGGGGGCATGCTGTTGGACCCTTTAAAGACCCTTTGGGGGCCGGGGCGCAAGGTCAGCCCGGAAAAGGGGTTATTTCCCCCTGCTTTTCCAAGGGTCAGCCTACCAAAATCTCACCCTTGCGGCCTAACACATCCGCCAACTCGCCTAGTCTTTTTTGCACCGGTTCCCCGGCAATGGCTTCGCGGCGGCTGGGGACTTCCAGAATGACCTTGGACGGCGTCATGCGCAGCCGGTAATGCGCCAGCTCGCCCGCCGCCGAAGCCGAAAGCGAAAAGGCGAACCGCCAGGCCAGGCCCAGCACCAGCGCGCGCTTTTCGTCGTCCTTGTCCAGCAGACCCGCCAGCGCCATGGATTGCGGGAAATCCTCGTCGCCGGAATAGCGGTGAAACACCGAGGCCGCGATCAAGGCACGGGCACGATGGCTGGCGCCGGCAAAAGGCGCGGTCAACACCTGGCCGAAAGCGCCCAGCGCGCGGTCGTCAGGATGACGCCGCCAGGCAATGTCGGAGAACAATGCCGAGGCCTCGCGAATGCGCGCCATATCGGCATTTTCATTGTCGAACAAAGGCCGGGTCCAGGCCAGCATCTCATGGGCATGCACCGGTATGCGCGCGGCACGCGCATTGGCGGCGGACGCGAATTCCACCAGCGGATCCTTGCCGCGCTCCTCCGCCGGCAGGCGTCCATAGAGCAGCCCTTCGCGCAAGCCATAGGCGGAAATCACCACGTCCTTGATGCCGCCGGCTTCCAGCAACCGTTCCAGCACCACCGCGCCGTATGGAAGACTTTCCACCCGGCGCTTGGATACGACCTTGATCTTGCGCACGCTGTCCTTGGACAGTCCCGCCAGCAGCCGGCACAGGCGCAAGGCCCGGCCGCGCGGAATGATGTAATGCTGCAAGACATGGAGCGGATAATTCTGCTCCTCCATGTCCACGCGGGCAAAGCTGCGCCAGGCGCCGCCCACCGCATAGAGCGCGGACGCCGGCAGATTGGGAATATTCTTCAGTCCCTTGTCGACGATATCGCGCGCCTTGTCGGGATCGCCCTTGCTCTGATCCATCAACCGCAAGGGCCCGAACGGCAGGGTATAGGCCGCGCCGGTCTGGCCGCCTCTGACCGGCACCATGTCCAGGCTGCCGCCGCCCAGATCCGCGACCAGACCGTCGGCATCGGGAATGCCCGCCACCACCCCTTCGGCGGCGATGCGGGCTTCGTCCTCGCCCGCCAGAACCCGGATCGGCCGGCCCCAGGCACTCTCGGCGCGGCGGATGAATTCCGCCCCGTTGCTGGCGTCGCGCGCCGCAGCCGTCGCCACCGCATCGTGATGTATGGCGTTCAGCCCATCCGCGATCATGCGAAAGCGCGACAAGGCTTCCAGCGCGGCGGTGCAGCCTTCGGCATGCAGCCGCCCGGTGGTGACCATGTCGCGCCCGATGGCGCAGATCGACTTTTCGTTCTGCAGGGTCGCCGC
>DATEIA010000025.1:0-2974 GCA_035279305.1 Rhizomicrobium sp. | reverse complement strand
CCGGTATTCCTGGCGCCCTTGCTGCTGATGATGGCGGGATACGCTTTTCTGTTTGTCACCTTGTGGATGATCCGCATACGGACCGCCATCCTGGAGCGGCGGGCGCGCAATTTGATGCAGGCGGGCACGCGATGAACTTCGACCCTCTGAACTTCGATATGGGAATCTATGCCGTATACATCTGGCCCGCCTATGGCGTATCGGCGCTGGCGCTGGGAGGCATCACGCTTTGGACCCTCCTGGCCTGGCGGCGCGCAAAAGCCAGGCTGGCGGCTCTGGAAGGCAGCCGTGAAACGCGGGAACCATGAAGCGCTGGATTGCAATCGTCCCCATCGCGGCTTTCGCGGTGCTGGCTTTTTTCCTGTTCAAGAGCCTGTGGTCGCCCGCGCCCAGCGTCATTCCTTCCGTTTTGATCAACAAGCCCGCGCCGCGTCTGGTGCTACCCGGTCTGGACGCACGGAGCGCCGCCTTCACCCCGGCCGACCTCACCGCCGGTCATGTCAGTGTGGTGAATGTCTTTGCCTCCTGGTGTGCGCCCTGCCGCTTGGAGGCCGCGCAACTGGACACTCTGAGCAAGCTGCCAGGGGTGGCGGTGTACGGCCTGGCGCAAAAGGACAAGCCGGCCGCGACGCGGGCCTTCCTGGACGAGGTGGGCAACCCCTTCGACCGCATCGCCCGCGACGATGATGGCCGCGCCTCCATCGAATGGGGCGTCTATGGCGTGCCGGAGACCTATGTGGTGGACGGCAAGGGCATCATCCGCCTGAAATTTGTCGGCCAGCTCACCGAAGATGTGCTGGCGCGGCAGGTGGTTCCCGCCATCAAGGCCGCGCAAGCCAACCCGTAAGGGCAGGACGATCACCGGGGCATCAACACTTTCCTAACCCTGTTTTGTCAGGTTGGGGGAATGCAAGTCAGTGCCACCTTGATTGCCGCCCAGCAGGCCGCCCGCGAGGCCCGTGCCCGCCTGCAGGTGCCACAGGCTGCGCCTCAAGCAAATTTCGCCGCTGCCCTGGAAAAAACCGCCGCCCCGGCCCAGGGTTTTTTGGCCCTGCCGCTGAAACAGACTGCGCCTGCCGCCCCAGCCCTGCCTCAGCCGCAAACGGCTGCCCCGGCCCGGATGGGCCAGCATATCGACATCACGGTTTAGATCGGCGGGGAGCTCGCTTCAGGCAGCTGTCCGGCGCCTCGCCTAAGCTCGGCGCGTTCGACGCTCGAAATGGTCCACTGGACCATTTCGTCCGTCTGCGGCGGACCGCGTCTCACCCCCCGATTTTACGCCGCCGGACATTGCGGCGGACCGGGCGGAGGACGTCGCCGTTCAGCTGTTCGGCCGCTTGGGCGATCTGAGACAAGGCCTTGACGAATTTCTGGCGCTCCGGCTGGGGCAGGGCCTCCAGCAAGGCCCGCTCCGCCCGGTCGGCGGCATTGCGGGCGCCGCGTAGCGCCTTGCGGCCGGCGGGGCTGATCGCCACCGCATTGGCGCGTTGATCTTCCTCGGTGCGTTCCCGCGACAGCAGGCCCTTTTCCAGCATCCGCCGCACCATCTCCGCAAGCGTGGAACGATCGATGCCGGTGATCTCGACCAATGCGGTTTGGCTGGTGCCGTCATTTTGTTCCAGCGCGCAGAGCAAGGTGAACTGCTGCTTGGTCAATTCCTTGCCGCCCGCCTCGCGCGCATAAAGGTCGCCATAGAATTGCTGGCAACGGCGGATCAGGTGAGAGGGGGCTTCGGAAAGGTCAAAACCATTCCCCGGCCTGCGCTGCCCCTTCATCATCCATAACCCCTTAGTTCGACACTTGGTCTTCGTCGCTCGGTCCGTCGCGTCTCTCGATCATGCCCCGTGTTCGGGTTACAGGAAAGGTGCGGCGGTCCGGAAGCCGAAGTTAAAACGGTTTTGCGTACAGAAGTCCATGCGCAAATTTTTGTCGGCCCATCTTTGCAAACGAGGCGTGGTGTGATCAACCGTCTTCACCCCTCGCATATGGAACGCCGCCGTCCGCGTGGTTTGTGCGCGCCCGCAGCACAACGCATGGTATGACCGTGACTTAGCCGCACCATCGCCGCGAAGCTGCCAATAATTTTAACAAGATAGTCCTCGCGGCATCATGCCGCTTGCGCATCATTCTTGCGCATTGTCGCCCTCGCCCGCGTGCGGGACCTGATGTTTCATCAAGAGGGGGGCCTGTGCGATGGCGAACAGGAACGTCAAACCGATCATGCCGATTTTGGCATAGATCCAGACGGCGGTGGAGAAGTTGCGCCATACCGCTTCGTTCAGGAGCGCGAGGCCGAGAAAGAACAGGCCCCAGCGCACCGTCAATTTGCGCCAGCCTGCCTCATTCAGTTCGAAGGCCATGGTGAAGGCATATTTGATATAGAGGCTGTTGAACGCCAGTCCGCCCAGCAATATCGCGCTGAAAAAACCGTATACAACGGTGGGCTTCATTTTGATGAAAGCGTCGTCCTTAAGATAGAGCGTCAATCCACCCATGGTCACCACCACGATCGCAGTGAAGATCGGCATGGGCGACAGCTTTCTTTCCAGGCCATAGCCGATCGCCAGCGCCGCCAGCACCGCCGGTATCAGGACGGCGGTGGCGGCAAATATATTCTTGCCCGAGGCGAAATAGACTGCCCCGAAAAGTATCAGCGGTCCGAAATCCAGGGCCAACCGCCGGACTTGAGGGTTCATGAGCCTCTTCCTTCATGCGAGACATCGGCCCCTACCAGGGCGCGGGCAAAATCGGCGGCGACAAAGGGCTGGAGGTCGTCTTCGCCCTCGCCGACCCCGATATAGTGCACCGGCAGGCCGAAGCGGCCCGCCAGCGCGACCAGGATGCCGCCCTTGGCGGTTCCATCCAGCTTGGTCATCACCAAACCGGTGACCGGCACCGAGGCCGAAAAAGCCTCCACCTGGCTCAGCGCATTCTGTCCGGTGGTGGCATCCAGCACCAGGAGCACCGCATGGGG
>DATEIA010000024.1:0-27274 GCA_035279305.1 Rhizomicrobium sp. | reverse complement strand
TGCCGGTTTGAAATCTAGGAGAGGCTTACAAGTCCATGAGCGATACTGCCGAGCGCGTGAAGAAGATCGTCGTCGAACATCTCAATGTCGATGCCGACAAGGTCACCGACACCGCGTCCTTCATCGAAGACCTGGGCGCCGACAGCCTCGATACCGTCGAGCTGGTCATGGCGTTTGAAGAGGAATTCGGCATCGAAATTCCCGACGACGCGGCGGAATCCATTGTGACGGTCGGTGACGCCGTCAAGTACATAGACAAAGCGAACGCCGCCTGATCTGGCGCAAAAGGTCTTAAGCCGATGCGCAGGGTCGTCGTTACGGGCCTGGGTCTTGTCACGCCGCTGGCTTGCGGCGTGGAAGAGACCTGGGCGCGCTTGCTCGCGGGACAGTCGGGCGCAAGCGCCATCACCAAGTTCAGGACCGACGATCTGCCGACCAAGATCGCCTGCCAGGTGCCGCGCGGCGATGGCTCGGACGGGACCTTCAATCCCGACCAATGGGTCGACGCCAAGGAACAACGGCGCATGGATGATTTCATCATCTATGGCCTGGCTGCCGCCAAGCAGGCGGTACGCGATGCCGGCTGGGAAGCCAAGAGCGAGGAAGACCAGCACCGCACCGGCGTTTTGATCGGTTCGGGAATCGGCGGGCTTACCGGCATCGAGGAAGCCTCGATCCTGGTGCATGAAAAAGGCCCTCGCCGCCTGTCGCCTTTCTTCATTCCGGGGCGGCTGATCAACCTGGTGTCGGGCTATGTCTCCATCGCGCACGGCTTCAAGGGCCCCAACCATTCGGTCGTCACGGCTTGTGCCACCGGCGCGCATGCCATCGGCGACGCCGCGCGGCTGATTGCCCTGGACGATGCCGATGTGATGATCGCGGGCGGCGCCGAAAGCGCGGTCTGCCGTATCGGCATTGCCGGTTTCAATGCCTGCCGTGCGCTATCCACCGGCTTCAACGATACCCCAACCAAGGCGTCGCGCCCCTATGACAAGGACCGCGACGGCTTTGTGATGGGCGAGGGCGCCGGCATCGTGGTGCTGGAGGAATTGGAGCATGCGCGCGCGCGCGGCGCGAAGATTTACGGCGAAGTGACGGGCTATGGCCTGTCGGGCGACGCCTATCACATCACCGCGCCATCGGAAGATGGCGATGGCGGCTATCGCGCCATGCAGATGGCGCTGAAGCGCGCGGGAATCGCGCCGTCGGATATCGATTACGTCAACGCGCACGGCACTTCGACCATGGCGGACGGGATCGAGCTGGGCGCGGTGGAGCGCCTGTTGGGCAATGCCGCGGCCAAAACCGCCATGTCCTCGACCAAATCCTCGATCGGGCATTTGCTGGGCGCGGCGGGCTCGGTGGAAGCGATCTTCTGCCTGCTGGCGATGCGCGACGGCATGGTGCCGCCTACCATCAATCTGGAAAATCCCGACGTCACCACCAGCATCGATCTGGTGCCGCTCAAGGCGCAGAAGCGCGATGTGAATATCGCCATGTCCAACAGTTTCGGCTTCGGCGGCACCAATGCCGCGCTGATCTTCAGCAAACCGTGAAGCGATTTGTCTTCATTCTGGTACTCCTCGCGGTCATCGCCGCCGGGCTGGTGGAATGGGGTGTGGCCGCCTGGGACGGGCCGGGATTGCCCGCCGCCGGCGGCAAGCAGACCACCATCCTGATCGCGCCCGGCTCGCGCACCCATGCGGTGGCGCGGATGCTGGAGACCAAGGGGGTGATGACATCCGGCCTGATGTTCGAGCTGAACCTGCGGGCGCGCCGGTTGGCCGACAAGATCAAGGCGGGCGAATACGCTATTCCCTCGGGCGCTTCGATGGCGGCTATTGCCAGGATCCTGGTGGAGGGAAAATCGATCCAGCACAAATTCACCGCCGCCGAAGGCCTGACCAGCGACATGATCTGGAAGCTGGCGCAGGCCGATACCGTGTTGACTGGAGATGCCGGTCCGGTTCCCGCCGAAGGAAGCCTGCTGCCGGAGACTTATCTTTTTACCCGGGGCGAAACCCGCCGGCATCTGCTGGACAAGATGGCCGCGGCGCAAAGCACATTCCTGGACCAGCACTGGGGCAAACGCGCCCGGGGCCTGCCGCTTCGCGACAGGCGCGAGGCGGTGATCCTGGCTTCGATCGTGGAAAAGGAAACCGCGCTGCCGGACGAACGCCGTCATATCGCATCGGTGTTCATCAACCGGCTCAAGATCGGCATGCGGCTTCAGACCGATCCCACGGTGATTTACGGCCTCACCAAAGGCTATCCGCTGGGCCGCGGCATCCGCCAAAGCGAGCTGGAGGGCGCCACCCCCTACAATAGCTATGTGATCGCGGGACTGCCGCCGGGACCGATCTGCAATCCCGGCAAGGATTCCATCGCCGCCGTGCTCAATCCGCAAGCCAGCGAGGATCTGTACTTTGTCGCCACCGGCCATGGCGGTCACGTGTTTGCGTCGAACAGTGCGCAGCAGGCGCGTAACGTCGCGGCCTATCGCGCTTTTGAGCGCCAGAATCAAGCGGAGGGCCGGCGAGTCGAGGAAAGCAGTGGGCCCGGAAACACCACGGTCACGGTGCTGGATCCCAGTCTGCCCAAACTTCCGCCGCTGGCGCGGCGTAAGAATAGCCGCCACAGGTGACAGGCGTGCATTCCGCGCGCTAAATATGCGCCTTCGGAGCACAGCATGACCTTTGCCAGCATGACGGGTTTTGCCGAAAGCGCGGGCAGCCATGAAGGGCTACGCTGGCGCTGGGAGGCCAAGAGCGTCAACAGCCGCAGCCTGGACCTGCGGCTGCGCACGCCGCCGGGTTATGACGGGCTGGAGGCGCCGGCGCGCCGCCTTGCCGGCGAGCGCTTTCAGCGCGGCGCGTTTCAGATATCCCTCACCATCGAGCCGCAGGAGAGCATGCGGGGGCTTGTGGTGGATGCTGTGGCCCTGGCCAGCGCGGTCAAGATCGCGCGCGAAGTCGCGGCCGAGACCGGCCTGGCGCCGGCGCGGGTGGATGGATTGCTGGCGCTGAAGGGCGTGATCGTGGCCGATGAGGGCGCGGTGGCGCAGGACCCCATGGCGCGGGCCCAGCGCGATGCCGCTATTCTGGAAAGCCTGGCCAATGCTTTTGACAGGCTGGCGAAGGAGCGCTGCGGCGAGGGCGCCAAGCTTGCCGTGCTGCTGGCCTCGCAGATCGGCGAAGTCGAGCGGTTGGTGGCGGAAGCAGGCCGTCTGGCGGCGGCCCAACCGGCCGCCTTGCGCGCGCGGCTGACCGCCCAGGTGAAGGAATTGCTGGATGCAGGTCCGGTCTCCGAGGAAAGGCTGGCGCAGGAAGTGGCGCTTTTGGCGGTGAAGGCCGATGTGCGCGAGGAGCTGGATCGGCTCACCGCCCATGTCCAGGATGCGCGCGCCCTGATCGCGCAGGGCAGAGGGGTGGGCCGCAAGCTGGATTTCCTGGCTCAGGAATTCAACCGCGAGGCCAATACCTTGTGTTCCAAATCCACCGACATTGCATTGACCCGCACGGGCTTGGCGCTTAAGGCGGTGATCGACCAGTTCCGTGAGCAATCCCAGAATGTCGAATGATTCTCAATTGGACTTGGGCCGCCGAGGGCTGATGTTGGTACTCTCGTCGCCCTCCGGTGCCGGGAAGACCACCCTTTCGCGATTGCTCCTAGAGAATGATTCCGAAATCGCGATGAGCGTTTCCGTTACTACGAGACCGCCACGTCCCAATGAAATTGAAGGGAAGGATTATTTTTTTACCTCGCATGAGCGCTTCGGAGAAATGGTCCGGGCGGAAGAATTCCTCGAATTTGCGACGGTGTTTGGCAATCGGTACGGCACACCAAAACGGGCTGTACTAGATTCTTTGGTTGCGGGGCGAGACGTTCTTTTTGACATAGATTGGCAAGGTACGCAGCAGTTGCGGCAGCTTGCTGGCGACGATTTGGCCAGTATATTTATTCTTCCTCCAAGCCATGAAGAGCTGGAGCGCCGGCTGAGGCAACGCGCACAGGATTCGGAAGAAGTCGTGGCCGCGCGGATGGCCAAGGCTGCCGATGAAATTAGTCACTGGGCAGAATATGACTATGTCATCGTCAATACAGACATTCAGAAGGCGCTATCTGACATTCGATCTATTTTGACCGCGGAGCGCCTAAGGCTCAGCCGGCGCACAGGCGTTCCTGCTTTCGTAAGAAAGCTTGTCAGCTGAGCCGAGAACGGCTGGTGTTTTCCAATCCGCGCGCCAGGGCGGCGAACTGCTCAATCTTCAAGTCTTCCGGCCGGGCCGTCGGATCGATGCCGGCTTTTTCCAGCAAGGCTTCGCCGCCCAGCGGCTTCAAGGACTGGCGCAGCATCTTGCGGCGCTGGCCGAAAGCCGTGGCGGTTACTTTTTCCAGATCCGTCAGCTTGGCGGGCGCCAGCGGCTGCGTGCGCGGCTCCAGCCGCACGATGGCAGAGGTCACTGACGGCGGCGGCACAAAGGCGCCGCGATTGACGTCGAACAGGATTTTCGCGGTGCAGCGCCACTGCGCCAAAACCGAAAGCCGCCCATAATGTTCGGTGCCGGGCCGGGCGGTGATGCGTTGGGCGACTTCCTTCTGGAACATCAGGGTCAAGCTGGCCCAGTGCGGAGGCCATTGTTCGATGGTGAGCCATTTGATCAGAAGCGCGGTGCCGACATTGTAAGGCAGGTTGGCGGCGATGCGTGTCTGTTTGGGCAGGATCGCGGCCTCGTCCAGCGCCAGCGCGTCCGCGGAAATCACCTCCAACTTTCCCGGCCAGGCGCGCGCGATCTCCTCCAGCGCGGGCAGACAACGCGCGTCGCGTTCCACCGCGATCACCTTGTCCGCCCCTTCGGCGAGCAGCGCGCGGGTCAGCCCGCCGGGACCGGGGCCGACTTCATAAAAGACACCGCCCTCATGCGCCCCCGCGGCGCGGGCGATCTTGCGCGTCAGATTGAGATCGAAGAGAAAATTCTGGCCAAGCGATTTTTTGGCCGCCAATCCATGGGTGGCAATGACGTCGCGCAGAGGCGGAAGACTATCGGCGCTCAAATTCCCCCTCCCCCAGTCATTTCTCGCTTCGCTCGAAATGCCTGCCCCTTCCCGCTAGGGGAGGGGGATATTGCGTTTGGGCTGCTCACGCTTTCATCCGCGCATCCGCCATATCCGCCGCCATTTGCACCGCCGCGATCATGCTGCGGGCATCCGCTTTACCCTGGCCCGCGATATCCAGCGCCGTGCCATGATCGGGCGAGGTGCGCACGATCGGCAGGCCCAAGGTCACATTCACGCCGTCCCAGAAGCTCAGGCTCTTGATCGGGATCAGGGCCTGGTCGTGATACATGCACAGCGCCGCGTCATAACTTTTGCGCGCTTCGTCATGAAACAAGGTATCGGCCGATAACGGTCCGCGAACATTAAAGCCACGCGCCTTGAGCGCCGCGACGGCGGGCGCGATCACGCTTTCCTCCTCGTCGCCCAAAACGCCGTTCTCGCCGGCATGGGGATTGAGGCCCGCCACCGCCAGGCGCGGATTGAGAATGCCGAAATCGCGGCGCAGCGCGGTCAGGACGATCTCGCCGGTCTCGAACACCGCCTGCTTGCTGATCGCGCGTGGCACCTTGGCGATCGGCATATGGATGGTGAGCGGCACCACCCGCAATTTGTCGCTGGCCAGCATCATCACCGCCCGGTGGGCGCCGGTGAGATGGGCGAGGAATTCGGTATGGCCGGGGAAGGCAAAGCCCGCCGCATTCAGCACCGCCTTGTGGATCGGTGCCGTGACGACGGCCGCGGCCTCGCCCGCCAGGCAGGCGGACACCGCGATCTCGATGGCTTGGGTGACCGCGGTGGTATTGGTTGCGTCGGGGCGTCCGGCCATGGCCGTGACCGGCGCAGTTGTGGGGATCAAACTGTCTCTGTGGGACGCAAAAATCTTGGCGTCTCCCACCAGCCTGAGCGGATGGCGTCCCGCCTTGCCGCCAAAATGCGCGAAGGCGGCCAGCGCAATTTCTGGGCCGATGCCGGCAGGCTCGCCCATGGTGATGAGAATAGGGGCCGTTTCGCTCTTACCGGATGAGCGCATCGGGCTTGCTGTCGTCGCGCACCTGGATATTGGCGTCGCGCTTCAGGTCGCGCAGATAGCGCCGCGCCAGGGCGGCGATCTGGTTCTGGAACAGCTGGTCTTCCACTTGCTGCTGGGTCGGCATCACATAGGCGGTCTTGACCTCGATCCGCTTGTCGCAGCGTCCGATCAGTTCGATGCCGGCCTCCGACATGAAGGGCGGAGCCGCTTCGCCGGGGCGGGTGTTCTTCATCGCGTCTTGAATCTGCGGGCTGAGATCGGCCAGCTTGGCGTCACCCAGGTCCATATAGACCGTGCCGTCCATCTTCTTGTGCAGTTCGTCCAGCTGGCCGCAACCGGCGTAATGCTGCTGGATCTGCGCCGCGACCTTGGCGATTCTCTCCAGCTGATCCTTTGGCAGGCGCGGATCGGCGGGGAACAGAAGGCGCGCCAGCGGCAAGGTTCCGGCCGGTCCGGTCGGTCCGGTCGGCACCTGGTCGATCTTGGTGCCCAAGGGCTCCTGCCGTTCGCGCAGCGCGATAATATAATAGCCGCCGGTGGAGCGGATGGGGCTGGAGACCGCGCCCACCTCCAACTTGGCCAGGGCGGCATTCAGTTCCGGCGCCAGCTGGCCTTCGTTGATCCAGCCCATATCGCCGCCGGTCGCGGCGGACGGATGCTGGCTGAATTGCCGCGCCACCACGGGAAAGGGCGCGCCCTGGTGGAGCTGGGTTTCCACCTCCTCGGCGTCCTTTTTCACCTTGGCGTCCAACTCGGGATTGTCGACGGGAAGGAAGATTTCCAGCACGCGATAATGCGGCTTGTCGGCGCCGTCGGCATAGCGCGCCATTTCCGTCGACACCATGTCCGGGGTGATATTGATCCGGTCGCCATATTCGTCCTGCACCGCCTTCTGCCAGGCGATGGAGGCGGTGATCTGGGAACGCAGTGCTTCTTCGCTGGCGCCGGCATTGGTCAAATTCTGGCGCAGCTGCTCGATGGTGAAACGATATTCCTGCAGCATGTTGTTGATGCGCTTATCGACTTCCACCGGACTGACGGTGATTTTCTTTTTCACCGCTTCTTGAAGCTCAAGCTTTTCGCTTTGCAGCTGTTCCAGGATCTGACCGCGGATGCGGGTGCGCTGTTCCGGCGTCAGTTGCTGATGGATGCCCTGGAGCGCGAGATACAGCGCCGTGCGCTGGCGAAGCTCGAAATCGGAGATCGATTCGTCGTTCACCGTCGCGACGATGGAATTGGAATCGTTGGGGTTGGCATCGGACGTGGCGTCGATCACCGCGCTGCTGTTGTTCTTGGCTTCTTGTACCGCCGATGTCGCGGCAGGGGCGGCGGCGGCGTCAGGCGCGGATGCATCGGGCGGCGCATCGCCCGGTTTGTCGGGTACCGCTCTTGTGTCCGGCGCCGGGGCGCCGGAAGAGGCGATCGCGGCTTGCCGGGCATCGGATTTCAATGCCGATTTGAGCGGCGGCACCGCCGGCAGCGGCCTTACACTCGCGCTCTGGGCGACGCCAAAGGCACTCGCGCCAGCCAGTATGGCAGCGCCCAGCAACAGGGTAGTGGCAATTCGCATCGTCAATCTTGATCTTCGGCCTTTAACGGGAGCGAGGTCATGGCGCTCCGCCTGGCCCCCTAAACCTCTGCCAAAATACGGAAATTCCCTCCCCAATCAAGGGAAAGACCGGCAATGGCCGGGAATGGGCGGGAAAGCAAGCTTTTATAAGCGGCTGGCCCCGGTCTCACGGATGGGTCAGCGCAAAAACATCGCGCGGGAACAGGCTGAAGGGTTGGATCGGATTGTCGCCGGTTTTCAGGTTGAAGCGCAGAATCACCGACGTGGAGGGCGGCAGGCCCTGGATCACGTCCGAAATATACTTGCGCCGGTAGGCCAAAGAGATTGCAAGACATTCATCTTCATAGCCCAGACCGTACTCGGTATTGAGGAACTGATTGTTGGTCAGGTCGCGCTGGATGGCGGCGAAAACCTGCCAATTGCGCCAGACATTGACATCGGCCTGGGCATTGACCTCTTCGCGGCCGGGCAGGCCCAGGGTTGCGACCGACTGGGGCAGATGGACGTAACTCAATTGCAGCGAGGAGCGGTCATAGGTGCCGGTCAGATAAATTTCATGCCGCCTGATGGAGCCATTGCCGCGGTCCATGTCGATGCGGTCGGTCACGTCCAGATGCGGGAACTTGACCGAAAAGCTGCCCACCAGATCCGATGATGTGCCCCGGTTGCCGGAAAACGCCGCCAGGAGGGGATCGGGCTTGAGGCGGTAGGTCTGGCCGACCTGTGCTTCGACCTTGCCGCCGGGAAACAGGGCCTCGGCCATGACGCCGACATTGGCGCGCGGCCCGCTTTCAATCAGGTCGTAGCCCGGCATCTGGTTGAAGCTGAACACATTGTTGTCGTCGAACTCGAAGGACTGAGAGTCTTCGATCCGGATGCCGCGCGGGTTGCCGCCATAGGGTTGGGCGACCAATTGCGCGATGGGTTGCAAGATATAGGAACGGCCGGAACCGCCGCTGGCGACAAACGGCCAGCGCCAATCCAAGCCAAGATAGGCGGTGCCGCGTTCGATCGAGGTGGGGAAAGCACTGGGCGGGCCCGAGTTTGGATAATCGAAATGATAAAAGTCGCCGCGTGCGTCGGCCACAAGGGTCCAGAGCTGGCCATTGCCGAAGACGAAGGACTTTTTCCAATTCATCTCGCCGGTGACGCGCTGGTCGTTGCGCTGGTTGTCGCGGCCGATGGCGATGCCGCTAAGGTCGAAGCGGAACGAACCGCCCGCCACCTTGTGAATCGGGATGTACGACATTTCCAGCCGGGGCAGGACGAAGGGGATGCGCGCGGTGACGTCGGTGGAACGCAGGCCCTGGAAATAATAGCTCGCCAGCGAGAAGCGCGAGCGCCCCGGCGTGCCTTCCAGGAAGATGTCGTTGACCAGCCGGTCCAGGAAGGAAACATCGTAGAAGCGCATATAGACGCTGTTGCTGGTGGCCTGGACGTCCAAGCCGGCGCGCCAATTGTCATTCAGGGCTTGGCGGGCTGAACCGAAAATATGGCCGTAGGTCTGCGCCCCGGGGCTTCCCGACAATCCGCCATTGGGATTGTAGGCGCCGCTGCCCTGGAACCACAGTCCGCCGCTGTTCCAGCGGGCGCGGTATTCCAGCTCCAGGACCTGGCCGCCCGAAGTGGTGAACATCGGCGCCATTGTCATGTCTTGGCTCGGGGAGAGCGCGAGATAGAGGGGCAGCCGGGTGAAATAGCCGATCTTGGTGGAGTTGCCGAATTCCGGCGTGAGCAAGCCGGTGGCATAGCGCACCGTGGGATCGGGCACTGACACGGCGGGCAGCCACGCCACCGGCACACCCTGCACTTCGATGGTGGCATTGGTGAAGCGCACCTTGTGCTTGGTCTGGTCGTACACCACCCGCTCCGCCTTGACCTGCCAAAGCGGCGTGCGCTGGCCAGGCTGGTTGCAGATCTTGCAAGGCGAATAAACGGTGTGGCGGGCGATCACGGTATTGCCGTTGATACGCTGAGCGTTCTTGGCGGCCAGCCGCCCCGTCTTGCCGATCAGGGCGCCGAAGCCCTGCAGCGCGCCGTCGCGCATATGGTCGGTCAAAACCACATGATCGGCGAAAGCCACATTGCCCTTGGCATCGGTGATGCTGACATGGCCGCGCGCCGTCACCTTGTCGCTGGCCTGGTCGTACTCCACCCGCTCGGCCAGCAGGACGCGGCCGTCATCGGTGATCTCGACGTGACCGACCGCCGAAACCGTCTTGGCCTCGCTGTCATAAACGATCTCGTCGGCCTCAAGCAGGATGGGCGCGTCTTTTTGGGGGGCTGCCCCGCCGGTGGCGCGCAGTTGGGCGGCCTGGGCAACGAGGGGGATGAGGGCGCAGGCGCCCAGCGCCGCGAGACGGACGGCAGAGGCTCGCATCAGCCATCCTCATGGGAGAAGATCAGGGTCATGCCGATCAGGATCGAGGCCAGGGCCGGCGCCGTCGCCGCCAAAAGGATCGGCACCGCGCCGGAACGACCCAGCACGAAGGTCAGGTTCTGAAAGAAGTAGACGCCGAAGCCGCAGGCGGCGCTGAACAGGATGACTTTCGCCATGCCGGCCTCGCGGCCCAGCTTGAGCGAGAAGCTGGCGGCCATGAAAACCATCGCCGCGAACAGCGCGGGCAGGGCATAGAGGGTGTAAAGATAAAGCTGATAGCGGCTGGCTGAGAAGCCCGCGGACTGGGCCGCGCGGATATAGCCGGGCAGGTCCCAGAAGGACAGCGCATCGGGCGCGGTGGAGCTTTCCACAATCTGTTCCGGCGTCAGCGTGGTGGCCAGGCGATAGCGGTCGTGATGGACCGGAATGCCGCGCAGATCCGATACCCAGGCGTCGTTGATGAGCCAGAAATTTTCCTTCAGATCCGCCGACTTGGCGTCTATCCGGCCTATGAAATGATCGTTGGCGCCGTAGAGCAGCACCATCACATCTTCCAGATGCTCGCCCTGCTGGGCGACGCGCAGCGCGTGGATCACCGACTGCTGGCGCGCGTCGCCTTGGCGCAGCCATAGCCCGTTCATGGATACCGAAAGCCGGCTCTCCTCGCCCTTGACATAGCGCGCTTCCAGGCCGGCGAATTGCGAGAACATACGCGCCGATATCGGCGTGAAGACCGTGACAGTGGCGACGCCGATGAACACGGCGACCGTCAGCGGCGGCAACAGAAAGTCCCAGGCCGACACGCCCGCGGCGCGGGTCGCCACCAGCTCGCGCGAACGCGACAGGCGCACAAAGGTGAAGACGCCGCCCAGAAGAACGGCGAAAGGCAGCATCTTCTGGCCCAAATAGGGCAGTTGCAGCACCGCCATGCCGATCGCGGTGGCGGTGGGAACATTGTGGCTGGCGGTGCGGTTCAACAGATCGACGATGTCGATGGAGAAGGCCAGCATCAGGAAGACCGCGTAGATCACCGCAACGCCCGTCAGGAATTGCACCGCCAGATAGCGATAGAGAGTCCAGGACCAGCTCATGCGCCGGTCCCGGCCATGGCGGCGGGGCGCAGCCGCGCCAGCACGGTTGCGGGCGTATAGCCGGCCAGCAGAGCGATGGCCGCGGCAATGCCCAGCGCCGGTAACAGATAGAAGATCGCCACCAGCGGTGGATTGCGCTGCGCCAGTCCCATCATGCCGTAGCCCGCGATCTGCAGACCGGCCGCCGCCAAGCCGGCAATGGTGAGGCGCATGGCGACGCTGCCGCGTTGGCGGCGGCCGCGCAACACCGCCGCCATCGCGATCAGGGCGAAGGCGATGCAATAGAATGGCTGAGTGATGCGGTAATGCGCTTCGGCAAAGAACCGGTCGCGGATGCGCTGGGTCAGACCCTTTTCCGGCGGCCAGAACAATTCGTCCATATAACGCTCCTGGACCTTGCGCGGCGTATAGCGCGTCGGTCCGGAAAACTGGTCCAGATTCATGGTGTGACTTTCGTAGTGCAGCACCTGCAATTGCTTTCCGTTTTGCGCGCTGGTCTCGATGGTGCCGTCCATCATGATCAGGCGGGTGCCGGCGGGGGTTTGGGCCAGGATGCCTTTTTCGGCAATATAAGTGACGGGGTGGGCACGGTCGCGATTGTCATGCACCAGGATGCCGTTTATCTCGCCTTTGTTGCCGAACGCGCGAATGAAGACGGTCAGGCCCCGCTGGGAGGTGTTGAAGTCGCCTTCGTTCAGCAGCGCGCCCGCCATGTCGGCGCGGATGTCCAGCACCTTGTCGCGCAAAGTCCGCTGTCCCGCCGGCATCAGGTAGAAGACGCAGGCATAGGTGAAAGCCATCACGATGGCGGCACAGGCCAGCACCGGCAAAGCGATCTGGCGCAGCGAATAACCGGCGGACGCCATCACCACCAATTCGCTGTCGCCTTGCAGCCGCTGCAAGGTGATCAAGGTGGCGAAGAAAAAAGCGATGGGCATGATGGCGGCTAGTGGCGTGGGCAGCACCAGCAGGATCAGATAGAGGAAGGTGAGGGCCGATTGACCGCGATTGATCACCAAGTCCAGATATTGGAGGCAGTTGACCAGCCAGATCACGCTGGTCAAAAGCAGGGTCAGCAGCGCCACCGGGCCCAGCAATTGGGTGAGGATATAGAGCGGCAGCCGCCGGGGGCGCGGGTTGCCCGTCTGACGTCCCTGGCTATTTTCCGGCGGCTTGGGGTGCACCCGTTTTGGCCTTTCGCGACCCGTGTTGGAGGCCGGCTGGATTCGACCTAAACTATCAAGAGAACTAGGATTTTCCCCACAAATACCCTGTCCTTGCCCGGAGATATAGCATGCAGATTTCCTTTGTTACCAATGCCGCAGCCGGGGACGGGGCTTGGGTCGTGGGGGCGGTGGAGGGCGGCATCCTGCTGCCGTCGGCGGTCCGGTTGGACAAGGCCAGCGGCGGAGCTTTGACGCGCGCCCTGAAATTTTCCCGCTTTACCGGCAAGACCGGCCAGATGTTGGAAGTACTGGCGCCCACCGGTGTCAAAGCGTCCCGTTTGCTGCTGGTCGGTCTGGGTAAGGCTGAAAGTTTGGATGAAAAGGGGCTGGAGACACTGGGTGCCCAGATTGTGGGCCGGCTTTATACATCGGGCGAAATTGCGGCGCGCTTTGAAATCGATCCGCCTCCTACTTCAGGAAAGAAGGGGGGCAAAATCAAAAAGGCCGAGCTGGCGGCGCATCTGGCCTTCGGCGCGAAGCTGAAAAGCTATGCCTTCGACAAATATCGCACCCGCAATCTCGACGAGTATGAAAAGAAACTGAAGGCCATCCGGATCGTCACCTCCGATTTGGCGGCGGCAAAGAAAGTCTATGCCGGTCTGGCGGCGGTGGCCGATGGAATTTTCCTGGCGCGCGATTTGGTGAACGAGCCACCGAATATTCTGTCGCCGGCCGAGTTTGCCCGCCGCGCCAAGGTCACGCTGTCTAAACTGGGCGTCAAGGTGGAGATACTGGGCGAAGGTGAAATGAAAAAGCGCGGCTTCGGCGCGCTGGTGGGCGTGGGCCAGGGCAGCGCGCGCGAAAGCCAGCTTGTGGTGATGCAATGGCGTGGGGGCAAAAAAGACGCGAGGCCCGTCGCCCTGGTCGGTAAGGGCGTGTGTTTCGATTCGGGCGGACTTTCCATCAAGGTCGGCGCCGGCATGCAGGGCATGAAGGGCGACATGGCGGGCGCCGCCTGTGTCACCGGCACCATGCTGGCCCTGGCCACGCGCAAAGCGAAAATCAACGCGGTGGGCGTGATCGGCCTGGTGGAGAATATGCCGGACGGCGGCGCCTTCCGCCCCGACGATGTGCTGACCTCGCTATCGGGTCAGACCATCGAAGTGCTGAACACCGACGCGGAGGGGCGCTTGGTTCTGGCCGATGCGCTCACCTATACCCAGCGCCGTTTCAAGCCCAGGATGCTGATCGATCTGGCCACCCTGACCGGCGCCATTGTGCAGACCCTGGGCACCGAACATGCGGGGATTTTCTCCAATGACGATCATCTGGTGCAGCGGATCCAGGCCGCGGGCCGCACCACCGGCGAGCGGGTTTGGCAACTGCCGCTGGATCCCTTTTATGACAAGATGATCCGCTCCAAGATCGCCGACATGAAGAATATCGGCGGCGCCAATTCCGGCGCCATCACCGCCGCCCAGTTCCTGTTGCGCTTTATCGAAAAGGGCACGGTCTGGGCGCATCTGGATATCGCCGGCGTCGCCTGGCAGGACGGCGAGCAGAAGCCCACCATCCCTAGCTGGGGCACCGGTTGGGGCGTGCGGCTGCTCAACCGGCTGATGAAGGAGCACTACGAACAGTGAGCGAGTGTCTTTTCTACCATCTCGAGCGCCGTGCGCTGGAGGACATCCTGCCCGGCCTGGTGGAAAAATCGCTGCAGCGCGGCTGGCGGGCGGCGATCAAGACCGATTCGTCCGAACGCTCCGACGCTTTGGATAGCTTGCTTTGGACCTATGACGACCAGTCATTCCTGGCGCATGCCCAGCTGGGCGATGGGGACGCGGCGGGCCAGCCGGTCTTGATCACGGTGGAGGAGGGCAATCCCAATTCCGCCCAGATTTTTTTCTATGTCGGTGGCGCCTTGCCGGCCGATTGGAAGGGGCTGTCCGATCTGGCCAGGATTGTCCTTTTGTTCGATGGCCGGGACGGCGAGGCCCTTGCGGGCGCCCGCGCGGCATGGAAAGAGGCGAAGGACGCCGGGCACGACGTTACCTATTGGAAGGAAACGCCGGCCGGAAAATTCGAGAAGCAGAACTGAACCGGACATCCCTTGGGCTATTTCTCCACCCTCAATATCGCCATCCTGCTGATCGACCTGGCCCTGGCCTGGCATGTGATCCGCAGCGGTCGCACGCCGATGTGGATCATGGGCATGGGACTGGTGTCTTTTTTCAGCATCTATGCGCTGTTGGCGCTATGGCTGGCCTATCTGGCGACGGCGGTTATCCCTGATTTGCTGCGCTCCAACCCGGCCCGGCGCCTGGCCGACAATATGGTCAATGCCGCAGATCCGGGGCGCGGCTATCGCGAGAAGCTGCGCAATGTCGAACTGGTGGGCTCGGTGGATTCCAAGCGGGTGCTGGCCGAAGAGTGCATCCGCACCGGACGTTTTGCCGACGCCATCGAACTTTATGAAAGCGCCATGCAGGGGCCGCTGGGCGGTGCCGATCCCACTTTGCTGAAAGGCCTGGGGCGCGCCCGCATGTTGTCGGGGCAGGGCGCGGAAGCCGAAGCCCTGTTCGTGAAATTGAAAGAGGTGGACCCGGCGGCTTGCGATGCCGATGCCGAGCTGGACTATGCCAGGGCTCTGGCGCTGCAAGGCAAGAACGATGCGGCGGTGGCGCAATATGAGAAAGTCGTGGCGCGCTATCCAGGGGAGGAGGCGCGCGCCCGGTTCGGCTTGCTGCTGGAAAGCCTGGGACAGCAGGCCCGTGCCCAGGCGCTGTTCACGGAAATCATCAAGTCGGTCAAGGGCGCGCCGTCTTACTACCGCTCGCGCCAGCGCGAATGGGTATCTATCGCCAAAGCGCATGTGAAGTAAACCTGTCATGCCCGCGTAAGCGGGCATCCAACTTTAAGTCACGCGCTTGGGAAGAAGTTGGATTCCCGCTTGCGCGGGAATGACAAATTCATTCCGTTTCTTCATCCGTCTTCTTCGGCTTGGCCATCTTGGCCAACAGGGCGGTTTCGCGGTGCCAGCGTTTCAAGGGCCTTGCGGGATAGCCACCGACACGTTCGCCCGCGCCGATATCGCGGGTGACCCCGGACCGCGCCGCCAGCCGCGCGCCCGCGCCGATCGTCAGATGGTCGCTGATGCCGACCTGGCCGCCGATCAGCACCATCGGCCCCACGGTGGTGGAACCGCCGATCCCGACCTGCGCCACCAACAGGCTGTGATGGCCGATTCGCACATTGTGGCCGACATGGATCAAACTGTCGAAGCGCACGCCGCGCTCGATATGGGTGTCGCCGATGGCGCCGCGATCGACGGTGCAGTTGGAACCGAATTCGACATCGTCCTCGATGATCACCCGGCCCAGTTGCGGCACGCGCAACAGCCCTTCCAGGCTGGGCACGAAAGAGAAGCCCT
The DNA here is from genome assembly GCA_035279305.1 of Rhizomicrobium sp. Taxonomy (GTDB): domain Bacteria; phylum Pseudomonadota; class Alphaproteobacteria; order Micropepsales; family Micropepsaceae; genus Rhizomicrobium. The sequence goes on along the minus strand of DATEIA010000024.1, from coordinate 11,549 downwards.
GGTTGCCGATGGAATTGTTCGGCCCCATCACCACCCTCTTGCCAATCACCGCATGGGTGATGACGCAATTGGGACCGATGGAACAATTGTCGCCGATCTCCACGCCGCGGCCGATCACCACATTGTTGCCGATGAAGACCTGGGCGCCGATCTTGGCGTTTGCGCCGATCTGGGCGCCCGCGCCTATTTCGGTGCCGTCACCGATGAAGGCGGTGGGATGCACCGGCTCTATCGGGCGCACGCCCGCCTGCAATTTGGCGGGCGGGTAGAAGATATGGCCGACCTGGGCGAAAGCCAGGCGCGGATTGGGCACCACCAGCAAAGTCACGCCATGGGGCAGGGCGGCCAGCTTCTCGCTGGTGATCACCATACTGGCCTTGGTCACGGCAAAGGCGTTGGCATATTTGGCGTCGCTGAACAGCGAAATATCGCCGGCCTCGGCGCTTTCCAGCGAGGCCACATCGCGCAGCGTGATGTCGTGGGCGCCCTTTTCGCCTTCGGCGCCGATCCGGCTGGCGATTTCGGCCCGGGTGAAAGGCCCGGCGCGTTGGTAAAATCTGTCGTCGGTCATGCGGGCGGGAGACTAATGCAAGCCCGCAAGGCTGCAAACCCCGTTAGATACTTGCATTTTCGTAAGCTTCGCTGGCCGCCAGCCAGGTCTTTTCCGCCGCTTCCAGCTTGCGCGCGGCCTCGGCGCGCTTCTTGGATACCGATGCGGCCTTGGCCGGATCCCGGTTGAACAGCAGCGGATCGGACAGGCTCTTGTCCAGCTTGGCAAGCTCGGCATTCAGCGCCGCGATCTGATGTTCGGCGGCGGTGACCTTGTCCTTCAGCGGCTTGAGGGTCTGGCGCTTCTCGGCATTGCTGCGCCGGGCGACGTCTTTGGCCGGCTTGATGTCGGCCGCTTTGTTTTCCGCGCGCCGCGTCGGGGCATTGTCGCCGGTCAAAAGGAATTTGCGGTAATCGTCCAAGTCGCCCTCGAAGGGCGTGACATGGCCGTCCGATACCAGCAGCAGCCGGTCGGCGGTGGCTTCGATCAGGCGGCGGTCATGGCTGACCAGGATCACCGCGCCGTCGAAATCGTTCAGTGCCGTCAGCAATTCGTTGCGCGCGTCGATGTCGAGATGGTTGGTGGGCTCGTCCAGGATCAGCAGGTTCGGCTTGTCCAAGGTTGCCAGCGCCAGCATCAACCGTGCCCGCTCGCCGCCCGACAATTTTCCCACCAGGGTCTGCTGCTTGTCCTGGGCGAAGCCGAAACCGCCGAGTTGGGTGCGAACCTGTTCCAGGGTCAGCTTGGGCCGCAGGCGCTGCAAGGTCAGGATCGGCGTGACGCTGGTGTCCAGCTCCTCGGCCTGGTGCTGGGCGAAATAGCCCACCACCAGCTTGCGCGCTGGGGTGAACTCGCCCGACATGGCGGCAAGCTTGCCCGCCAGCAGTTTGGCCATGGTGGATTTGCCGTTGCCGTTCTTGCCCAGCAGCGCCACGCGATCTTCGGGATCGAAGCGGAAGGAAAGCCCGGTCAGGATCGGCTTGCCCGGCTCATAGCCCACGCTGGCGCGGTCCATGGTGATCAGCGGCGGCGAGGCCGCGGTGGCCTGAGGAATATGGATCGGCGCGACATGCTCGTCGGGCGGCACTTCCGCCATCGCCATCTTGGCCAGCATTTTCATGCGGCTTTGCGCCTGCCGGGCCTTGGAGGCCTTGGCCTTGAAGCGGTCGACGAAAGCCTGCATGTGGGCGCGCGCCGCTTCCTGCTTCTTGGCGAAGGCCATGTCGTTGGCGCGGGTGGCGGCGCGGGTCTCGACAAACGTGTCGTAGCCGCCGGTATAAAGCTTCAGCTTGCCGCGCTCCAGGTGGAGGATGAATTCGCAGGCGGTGTCCAGCAGGTCGCGGTCATGGCTGACGATCAGGATGGTGCCGCGATATTTCTGGATGAAATTCTCCAGCCAGAGCACGCCTTCCAGGTCGAGATAGTTGGTGGGCTCGTCCAGCAGGAGCAGGTCGGGGGCCGAGAACAGGATGGCGGCGAGGGCCACGCGCATGCGCCAGCCGCCGGAAAATTCGCGGCAGGGGCGCAGCTGGTCCTCCGCCGAGAAGCCCAGGCCGGCGAGAATTTCGGCGGCGCGGCTAGGAGCGGTATAGGCGTCGATCGCCTCAAGGCGGTGATAAATATCTCCCAACCGATGTCCGTCGGTCTCGTGTTCGGCCTCGGCCAGCAGCGCCAGGCGCTCGGGGTCGGCTTCCAACACCGTGTCCAGCAGGCTGGTGTCGGTGCCGGGCGCTTCCTGCGCCACCGCGCCCACCCGCCAGGCAGAGGGGACGCTGATTTCGCCGTCATCCTGGTGCAATTGGCCCAGGATCACCTTGAAAAGCGTGGACTTGCCCGCGCCATTACGCCCTACCAGGCCGATGCGGCGTCCGGCGGGCAGGTTGGCGGTGGCGCCGGAGAGGATTTCCCTTCCTGCGATCCTTACCGTGATGTTGTCAATCACCAGCATTTGAGCGGCCTTATAACGGTCCTTGCCCTTGGCGCAATCCCAATGCATAAGGCGCGCGATTTTCCCCCTTTGGAGACCTTCATGGCCGTCGAGCGCACCCTTTCGATTATCAAGCCGGACGCGACCCGCCGGAATCTCACCGGCAAGATCATTGCCAAGTTCGAGGATGCCGGCCTGCGGGTGATCGCCAGCCGCCGCATCAAGCTGTCCCAGGCCGATGCCGAAGCCTTTTATGGCGTGCACCGTGAGCGCCCCTTCTTTGCGGACCTGGTCAAATTCATGATCAGCGGCCCGGTGGTGGTTCAGGTGCTGGAGGGCGAGGGCGCCATCGCCAAGAACCGTGAAGTGATGGGCGCGACCAATCCCGCCAATGCCGCGCCGGGCACCATCCGCAAGGAATTCGCCGAATCGATCGAGGCCAATTCGGTGCACGGCTCCGACGCGCCGGAAACCGCCGCCAATGAGATCAAGTTCTTTTTCCGGGACCTCGATATCGTTCCATAAGCACCATCGTCATGGCCCGCCCCCCGGATCGCGTTTAGCGCGACTGGAGGACAAGCTTTAAGTCCAGGCTGTCCGATATTCGGCTTGAACTATGGCGGTCATCGCCGCGATAGTTCGCCGATGCGGCCTGAGCGAATGTATTACTTCTATATTCTCGCGAGTGAGCCTAACGGCACGCTCTATATTGGCATGACCAACGATCTGGGTCGGCGCATATTTGAGCATCGTGAAGGGTTAGTTGAAGGGTTCACCAAAACATACAATGTCAAAACACTGGTTTATTTTGAGATATTCCCCACCGCCAGAGACGCTATACATCGGGAAAAGCGAATGAAGAAATATCCCCGAACCTGGAAAATAAACCTCATTTTGTCACACAATCCGGGTTGGCGGGATCTCGCCGAGACTCTCAATAGCTAAACCCATTCGTCATGGCCCGCTTTATGCGGGCCATCCAGTTTTGTGATAGAAACTGGATCGCCCGCCCCTCTTCTAATTAAACGAGGGCCGGGCGATGACGGGTTGGTGAAGTTATGCAAGGCAAAATCGTCGTCATTACCGGGTGAGCCGAGGCTAGCCGAAGGTCCAGTGGACCTTCGGCCTCGGCGAACGCCGCAGCGCCTGAGCGGCGCGAAGGCGCGAGGCTGGGACGGAACGAGTTGGGAATATGCAGGGTAAAACGATTGTAATCACCGGCGCCACCTCCGGCATCGGCGAAGTCGCGGCTATTCGGCTGGCGGAGCAGGGCGCCCGCATCGTCTTTACCGCCCGCGACAAGGCGCGCGCCGATGAGACATTGGCGAAACTGAAACAGGCCAATGCCGGGTGCGACCATGCCGTGCATATGACCGATCTGTCGCGCCTGTCGGAAATGAAACGGGTGGGCGCGGAACTGGCGCGCGAGCCTGGGATCGATGTCCTGATCAACAATGCGGGGGCGCTGTTCAACCGGCGGCAGGAGACCGAAGACGGTCTGGAGATGACCTTCGCCCTCAATCACATGGCCTATTTTGTGATCACCAATCTGCTGCGGGACAAGCTCAAATCCGACGCGCGTATCGTCACGGTCGCCTCCAACGCCCATCGCGGCGCCAAGCTGAATTTCGATGACCTCCAGACCCGGCGCAATTATGTCGGTTTTCCGGTCTATTCCAAGTCCAAGCTCTGCAACATCCTGTTCAACCGCGAACTGGCGCGGCGCATTTCCGGCAGCGGCGTCACCGCCAATGCGTTGCATCCCGGCTTTGTCGCCACCCGTTTTGGCGACAATAGCGGCGGTTTGATGCGCACGGTATTGAAGGTGGCCAAGCCGATCGGCGCCATTTCGCCGGAGGAAGGTGCCAAGACCATCATCTATCTGGCCTCCTCGCCCCAGGTGGCTGGTGTCAGCGGCGAGTATTTCTATGAATGCAAACCGGCCATACCGACCGCGGAAGCGTGCAATGATGACGATGCGCGGCGGTTGTGGGAGGTTTCCGAACAGATCGCGAGGCTGCATTGATCAACAAGCTGATCTGGACGGTGGCCGTCGCCATCTGGCTGCCCTGCCTCTTCAGTCTGGTGGGCGGGGCTTTCACCTATCGCGAAAACCTGCCCAGCGGTCTCTACAACCGCTACACGCTCACCTTGTACAAGACCCTGCCGCCACCGCCGGCGGGGCCGGCCTATTGCGATTTTCTGACCGTCGGCGGTTACGCGCTGGCTTTTTCCTGCACCGGCAAACCGCCCTTCATCGGCTGGCTGCAGGGCGGGCATTACTAAGATCAACGACAGTATATAATTTGTCATGGCCCACCACCCCGGTCCGCGCCCAGCGCGGCCGGAGTGTAAACTCCGTGTGGGCCATCCAGTTGGACTCGCGATCCTGCGGCAGGCAAAACGCCGACTTCAACTGGATGGCCCGCATTCGCGGGCCATGACAGTTTTTGGGGTCTAACTAAACACCGCCAACCCGCTTTCCAGTTTCACTTTTTCCGATGCCAGCAATTTCAGCGCTTCGGGATAGAGCTTGTGCTCGACCGCCAGCACACGGTCTGCCAATGTTTGCGGGGTGTCGGACGGTGCTACCAGCACGCTGGCCTGGGCGATCACCGGCCCGGCGTCCAGCTCCGGCACCACGAAATGCACACTGGCGCCGCTCAAGGCTTCCTTGGCTTCGATCACCCGTTCATGGACCTTGGTGCCCTTGTAAGCGGGCAGCAGGGACGGGTGGATGTTGATCAGCTTGCCTTCCCAGCCGCGCACAAAGCCATCGGACAGAATCCGCATGAAGCCGGCCAGGACCACCAGCTCTGCGCCGGCCGCGCGCAAGCGCGCGTCGATCTCGGCATCGAAAGCTGCGCGTGTTTTTCCCGCATGGGGAATGACGGTGGTGGCAATGCCCGCAGCGCGCGCCTTGTCCAGCCCGCCCGCGCCCTCGACATTGGAAACCACCAGGATGATGCGGTAACTGCTGCCCGCCGCATCGATCAGGCTTTGCAGATTGCTGCCGCGCCCGGAAATCAGAACGGCAACCTGCTTCAAAGCTTCAAGGCTCCGCGATAGACGGTCTTGGCCTCGCCGGAGCCGGCCACCAGCTTGCCGATACGCGTCGCATGGTCGCCGGCTTCTTGAAACGCATCGATCACAGGACCGGCATTCTTCTCGTCCGCCACCGCCACCAGGCCGATGCCGCAATTGAAGGTGCGCAACATTTCGCGCTCGGCGATCCCGGCCTGTTTCGCCAGCCACTGGAACACCGGCGGCACGGCGATGGCGCCGAGATCGACTTCGCCATCCAGCCCGTCGGGCAGGCAGCGCGGCAGATTGTCGGTGATGCCGCCGCCGGTGATATGCGCCAGGCCCTTGACGCCGCCGGTCTGCATCGCTGCCAGCGCGGCGCGGACATAAAGCCGGGTCGGAATGAGCAAGGCCTCGCCCAAGCTTTTGCCCGTTGCAAAAGGCGCGGCGGCCTCCAGACTCAATCCGCTTTTCTCCACCACCTTGCGCACCAGGGAATAGCCGTTGGAATGCACGCCCGACGATGCCACGCCGATCAGAACGTCGCCCGCCTTCATCGCTCCGGTCTTGGGCAGGATGGCGTCGCGCTCCACCGCGCCGACCGCAAAACCCGCCAAGTCGAAATCGCCCTTGGCATACAGGCCGGGCATCTCGGCGGTTTCGCCGCCGATCAAAGCGCAGCCCGATTCCTTGCAGGCCCGCGCGATGCCTTCCACCACCATAGCGGCACACTCCACCTCCAGCTTGCCGGTGGCGTAATAATCCAGAAAGAAAAGCGGCTCGGCGCCTTGCACCACAATGTCGTTGACGCACATCGCCACCAGATCCTGGCCCAGCCCCTCGAAACGCTTGGTGTCGATCGCCAGCTTGAGCTTGGTGCCCACACCGTCGGTTCCCGCCACCAAAATGGGGTCCTTGAAGCCCGCGGCCTTGAGGTCGAACAAGCCGCCAAACCCGCCCAGGTCGGCATCGGCACCACGCCGCCGCGTCGCTTTGGCGGCGGGACCGATGCGTTCCACCAGCGCCTCGCCGGCATCGATGTCCACGCCCGCATCTTTATAAGTCAGGCCGTTTTCGGGAAAAGGCATGGACCTCGTTTAAATAGCCCGGAAGGCCGGCGCAAGCTGGCCGCGCGCCGCACGCACAGGACCGCAATTTCGCCTGTTTTGATAGGATGTTAGGCGGACGTTTGGTGCCTTCCTTGCGTCCAACGCGGCTTGTATAGTCGCCGCCGTTCCGCAACAGGCTGTTCATGATCCTCCGCACCCTTTTCTTTCTTGCTGCCGCGCTGCTGCTTGCCGGTCCCGCCGCCGCCCCCGCGGCGGCGCAAGATAATAGCCTCTATACCGTTTCTGCCGTGCATGTGGACGCCACCGGCGCTTCCAGCACCGAGGCGCTGAATGCGGCCATCGCCCAGGGCCGCGTCAGGGCGTTCCAGACGCTGTATCGCCGTCTTACCCGCCAGGTGGATTGGTCCCGGCAGCCGGCGCTGGATGCGGCGGGGCTGCTGCGGATCAGCCGCGGCTACAACATCGCCAATGAGCGCCGCTCGACCACGCGTTATGTCGCCGACGTCACCTATATGTTCAACCCGGAAGGCGTGGCGCGTACCTTGCGCGCCGCCCAGATCGCTTTTTCGCAAACCCAAGCCAAGCGCATCCTGGTGATCCCCATGTCGCCGGGTGTCGCGCACGGCGCCTGGGCGCAGGCCCTGATGGCGCCCACCTTCCGCGAAAGCGCGGTGCCTTTCACCTTGCTGGGCGCCGAAGACGATGCGTCGCTGGCGGCGCTGAATTTCGATACCGCGACGTGGAACGAGGTATCGGCCGTGGCGGCGAAGAACCGCGTCACCGAAGTCGGCTTGGTCCAGGCGGTGAGCGCCAATGGCAAAATGGTGGTGAATATCCGCCGCCTGGGCCTGGGCGAGCAGCCGGCCAAGACCAGTATAGAGGTGCCGATGCTGCAGAATGTCACCGCGACCTATCCGGCGGCGGCGCAAGCCGCCGTCCGTGCCATCGAGGAGATGTGGAAGACCCGCAGCGCCATCGATTTCAGCCAGCGCGGCCATATCACCGCCGATGTGCGGATCGAGAGCCTGGCGCAATGGAGCGAAATTCAGGCTGCGCTGGGTTCGGTGGGCAATGTCAGCGGCTTTACCGTCACCGCCATGAACCTGAATACCGCCCGCATCAACCTGGCCTATCTGGGCGGCATCGATCAGGTGCGGGAGGCCTTGGCGGGCGCGGGGCTGTCGCTGACCAATCGCGGCGGGCAATGGATGCTCGCCAAAACCCCATGACGCCGCAATGATCCGGCATCTGCCGAACCTGCTGTCGGCGCTCAGATTGCTGGCGGCGCCTTTCGCGGCCTGGTTGATCGTCCAGGAACACGACATCGCCGCGGTGCTCACATTTGCCGCGGCCGGCGCCAGTGACGGGCTGGACGGCGCTATCGCGCGGCGATGGGGCGTGACCTCGGCTTTCGGCGCCTGGCTGGATCCGGTGGCCGACAAATTGCTGATGCTGTTCTGTTTTGCCGCATTATACGTTATTGGCGCGACGCCTTTTTGGCTGCTGGTGCTGGTGGTGACGCGCGACCTTGCGATCGTGGCCGGATGGCTGCTGATCAGGCTGCTGTCGCTGCCCGCCCCCACATCGCCGCTTCTCATCGGCAAGCTCTCCACCCTGGTCCAGATTCTGTATGTCTTCACTTTGCTGCTGCTTTTGTCCTTCGATGTGAACGCGCCGCGCCTGGCCCTGGCGGCGGCCTGGGCTTGCGGCTTGTTCGTCAGCCTGTCAGCCGCCGCCTATGCCGGTATTTTCCTGCGCGGGCTTTTTTCGGGAAAACGGACCGCGTGACCCAGCTGGTACTCCCGCTTGAAACGCGAAGCGCCCTGGGGCGGAGCGATTTCATTGTTGCGCCCGCCAACGCGCGCGCGGTCGCCTTTCTGGATTCCTATCCGGCTTGGACCGCGCCAGCGGCGGCGCTGTATGGCCCGCGGGCTTGCGGCAAATCCCATCTGGCGGCGGTATGGGCGCAAGCTGCCGGCGCCCCTATCCTAGAGGCGGCCGATCTCAAAGGCGATATTCCCGACGGGCCGTTGGTGGTGGAGAATATTGCCGCCGGTGTCGCCGAAGCGCCGCTGTTCGCCTTGCTGGAACGGGGCGCGCCGCTGCTTTTGACCGCCCAGACGCCCCCTGCGGAATGGGTTCTTTATTTGTCCTTGCCGGACCTGATCTCGCGGGTTCGCGCCTTGCTGGCCTTTCCGCTTTGGGCGCCGGACGACGCCTTGCTGATGGGCTTGGCGGTGAAGCTGTTCGCCGACCGTCAGCTCGCGGTTCCCGAAAGCGTGGTGGCGCATATGATCCGCAGCCTGGAACGGTCCCCGGAGGCGATACGCGATTTCATCGCCCGCGCCGATGCCGCCGCATTGGCGGCCAAGCGCCCCATAAATACAGGTCTTATCAATGAGTTATTGGCGGGACCGGCTTTATGACAGTCTTCTGTCATTACAAATTCACCGTTTCTCGATAGGCTGAGGCATGTCTACCCCCAGCCCCAGTCCGCACCTCGCCGTAGCCAACGAGGATGTCGCCTCCGTGCCGACCGAAGATGTGGTCGCCCTGGCGCATCAGGGGGAGAACCATTCTTTCGATCCCGCCTCGCCGCAGCGCTTCGTCAACCGCGAACTGAGCTGGCTGGCTTTCAACCGCCGGGTGATCGAGGAAGCGCAGAACCGCCGCCATCCGCTGTTCGAGCGGGTGCGGTTTCTCTCCATTTCCGCCTCCAACCTGGACGAGTTCTACATGGTGCGGGTGGCCGGCCTGATGGGCATGGTGCGCGCCGGCGTCACCACCGCCAGCGCCGACGGCCTTTCGCCCGCCGAGCAGCTCGCCAAGGTGGACGAGACCGCGCGCGCCTTGATTACCGATCAACAGCGCATCTGGGGGGAATTGCATGCGGTGTTGCGCGGGGAAGGCATCAGCGTGGTCACCGGTGAGGAACTCGCCGGCAGCGACCGGGATTTTCTCAACGCCCAATTCGCCGAGCAGATTTTTCCCGTCCTCACGCCCTTGGCGATCGACCCGGCACATCCCTTTCCCTTCATCCCCAATCTGGGCTTCACCATCGCCGCCCAGCTGACCAACAAGCGCGACGGCAAGAGTTTTTCCGCCCTGATTCCGGTGCCGCCACAACTCAAACGCTTCATCCGGCTGCCCGATACCGCCCCCAAAAATGTGCGCTTCATTCCGCTGGAACATGTCATCGCGCTGTTTTTCGACCGGCTGTTCCCCGGTCATGGTGTGAGCGGCTGGGGCATGTTCCGGCTGCTGCGCGACAGCGATGTGGAGGTCGAGGAAGAAGCCGAAGACCTGGTGCTGTTGTTCGAGACCCTGCTCAAGCGCCGCCGCCGCGGCAGCGTGATCCATATGAAATGCAGCGCCTCGATGCCGGAACCCCTGCGCCATTTCATCGCCGAACATCTCGATCTGGACGATTCCGAGATCGTGATTGTGGAAAATCTGATGGGCCTGTCGGACCTGTCCAAGCTGATCCTGCCCGAACGCCCCGATCTGGTGTTCAAGCCCTATATCGCCCGGTTCCCCGAGCGCATCCGCGACCATAATGGCGACTGTTTTGCCGCCATCCGGGAAAAGGATCTGATCGTCCACCATCCTTTCGAAAGCTTCGACACGGTGGTGCAATTCATCCGCCAGGCGGCGGCCGATCCCGATGTGGTGGCGATCAAGCAGACCTTGTACCGCACCTCATCCGACAGCCCGATCGTGGGGGCGCTGATCGAGGCGGCGGAGGCGGGCAAGTCGGTCACCGCCCTGGTCGAGTTGAAGGCGCGCTTTGACGAAGCCGCCAACATCAAATGGGCACGGGACCTGGAACGTGCCGGCGTGCAGGTGGTCTATGGCTTCATCGCGCTCAAGACCCACGCCAAGATCAGCCTGGTGGTGCGCCGCGAAGGCGGGCATCTGGCGACCTATTGCCATTTCGGCACCGGCAACTATCACCCCAATACCGCCAGAATCTATACCGACCTGTCGCTGTTCAGCGCCAGCCCGGCGCTGGGGCGCGACGCGGCGCAGCTTTTCAATTTCATCACCGGCTATGCCGAACCCACGTCGCTGGAAAAGCTCGCTATGTCGCCTTTGACCCTGCGGGGGCGGCTGATCGAGGACATCCAGCAGGAGATCATGAATGCCCGCGCCGGCAAACCGGGGCGCATCTGGGTCAAGCTGAACAGCCTGGTGGATCCCGGCATGATCGACGGTCTTTATCGCGCCAGCCAGGCCGGCGTGAAAATTGAGCTGATCGTGCGCGGCATTTGCTGCCTGCGCCCCGGCGTGCCGGGCCTGTCGGAGAATATCCGGGTCAAATCCATTGTCGGCCGGTTCCTGGAGCATGGCCGCGTCATCTGTTTCGGCAACGGCCATGAACTGCCGCACAAGGACGCCAAGGTCTATATTTCCTCGGCCGACTGGATGCCGCGCAATCTCGACCGAAGGGTGGAGACCCTGGTTCCCATCGAAAACCCCACGGTCCATCAACAAGTCCTTGACCAGATCATGGTGGCGCAACTGAAAGACCAAGCGCAAAGCTGGTATATGGAGGCGGACGGACGCTATGTCCGTGATTCGCATTCCGAGGACGCAGATGCTTTCTCCGCGCATACCTATTTCATGACCAACCCGTCGCTTTCGGGCCGCGGCCGCGCGCTCAAGATGCAGAATCCGGCGAAGCGCCGGAGTTAAGATGTCGCCGGTAGCCGATCTGCGCACCGACTGGCAAACCAAGGGCCAGGCCCCCGCCGCGTCCAAGCTGCGCGGGCGGGTCGCGATCGTGGATATCGGCTCCAACTCCGTGCGCCTGGTGGTCTATGAATCCCAGACCCGAGTGGCGGCGACCCTGCAGAACGAAAAGTCGATCTGCGCCATCGGGCGCGACATGGTCACCACCGGGCGGCTGCATGCCGAAGGCTGCACCGCCGCGCTGGAAGCCTTGTCGCGCTTTCGCATGATCGCGGATGGGCTGAAC
>DATEIA010000023.1:0-4352 GCA_035279305.1 Rhizomicrobium sp. | reverse complement strand
CTGTACCAAGCCTATAGCGATCAGCAAAAAGCCGACCTGGACAAGATCAGCGCCTATCTCAACGCTTTTCAAAGCCTCAAGGCCGGTTTTGTCCAGATCGGTCCGGAAGGCGGGCTGGACCAGGGTGAAGTCAGTATCCAGAAACCGGGCCAGATCCGTTTCGAATACCGCCCGCCCAGCCCCGTCCTGGTCGTGGCCACCAACGGCAGCGTCTATGTGAAGAATTCCCGTCTGGGCACGGTGGATCAGTATGACCTGTCGGACACACCGCTGGGTTTGTTGCTCAACAGCCGCGTCGATCTCAAGACCAACAAGGCGGTGATCGGGGTGAGCCAGCAGAATGGCGCCATTGTGGTGCGCGCCCGCACCACCGCCAATCGCAATGATTCCAATATCACCCTGGTCTTCTCCACCCCCGGCATCGAACTGCGGCAATGGACAGTGCGCGACGATCAGGGTGGCAACACCACCGTGGCGCTGCAGAATGTGCAATTGAACGCCAAGCTCGACACCGCGCTGTTCGCCGCGCCGGCCAAACCGGTCAAGCAGAGCCGCAAATAGTGAAACGCGTTGGGATCATCAGCGACCGCCGCCTGCTTGACGGCATGGCGGTGCACCAGGTCAATGACGAGTATATCGAGGCGATCCGGTGCGGGGCGGGAGCTTTTCCGCTGCTGATCCCATCGACCGGCAGCCCGCTGGACCCCGCCGAAATATTGGCGCAGGTCGATGGGCTGTTGTTCACCGGCGCGCCGTCCAATGTCGCGCCTGTCCATTACGGCGCCCTGGCGCGCCCCGGCACCGAGCTGGATGAGGTCCGCGACGCAACCGCCTTGCCTTTGCTGCGCGCCGCCGTCCAAACCGGCAAGCCTCTGCTGGCGATCTGCCGGGGCTTTCAGGAACTCAATGTCGCGCTGGGCGGCACGCTGCATCAGCATGTCCACGAAATTCCCGGCCGGCTCGATCATCGCGAGCCGGCCGATGTTTCGCGCGATATGGAATATGCGCCGGCCCATCCGATTGCGATTGTGCCGGATGGTCTGTTGGCCCGGCTGTCGGGCCAGACCCAGGGAAATGTCAATTCCCTGCACCATCAGGGCATCGACCGGCTGGCGCCCGGACTGAAGGCCGAGGCGCACGCGCCCGACGGCCAGATCGAGGCGGTGTCGCATCCCGGCGCCCCGGGCTTTCTGCTGGGGGTGCAATGGCATCCGGAATGGGCTTTCGCCCAAGACCGGCTGAGCCGGGCCATATTCCAGGCTTTCGGGGATGGCCTGTGAGCATTTATTTACAGCATCCTAACAGTTTGCTGACAGATTAGCGGCCGGCTGGGGATCCGGTTTTCATGTCGCTGCCAGTACGCCTGCTGGGCTTTGCCTTCACCAATGCCGACTTCCTGTTTGAGACGGACATGGAGGGCAAGATTCTGTTTGCCGCCGGTGCGGCCAATGATCTGGTCCATGAAAGCGGCGAAAATCTCATCGGCAAGCCGGCCGCCAAGCTGTTCAAGCCTTCCGAGGGCGTCAAATTCGCGACCTTTGCCCAGGCGCTGAAAAGCGGCGATCGCGCCGGTCCCTTTCAACTCACGCTAGCGACCGGAGCCGATGCCAATCTGGCCATGTTCCGCCTGCCGGAGAACGGCGCCAATATTTCCTGTACCCTGACCCGGCCGGGCACGCGCACGCCAAGCGCCAAACGCGATCCCAAGACGGGGCTGGCATCCCGCGACGGTTTCATGGCCGCCGCCGAAAAGGCGGGCGAGCGCGACACCCTCACTTTGGTGCATGTGCAGGGATTGCCCGAACTCTGCGCCCAGCTTCCCACGGAGGGCGCCGAGGCGCTGTTGCAGCGTATCGGTGACAGTATTCAGGCCTCGGGCGCCAGCGCGGGGGCGCGCATTTCCGAATCCGGTTTCGGTGCTCTGGCGCCGGCAACCAAGGGGGCGCTGGAGATCGCGCGCAAGGTGGTGGCGGCATTTGCCGCGGGCGGGCTGGAGCCGCTCAAGGTCGCGGAAACCAGCATCGGTCTCAAGGGCGGCGGTCTCAGCCCGGAACAGCGCCTGCTGTCGATGCGGTATGTGATCGGCCAGTTCGCGGAGAAGGGCAAGGTCGATGACCGCAATGGCGATATTGCGGGCATCTTCACCGGCATGATGGCGGCCACCGAGCAACGCTTGGCCGCCATGACCAAGACGGTGGGCGAGGGGGCATTCGAAATCGCCTATCAGCCGATCAGCGATCTCGTCAGCGGAAAAGTCTCGCATTACGAGGCGCTGGCGCGGTTTGCCAATCCGGAAGGAACACTGGAAACCGTCAAATTCATCGAAGCGTTGGGCATTGCCAATGTTTTCGATCTGGCGGTCGCCAGCAAGGTTCTGGATCTGATTGAAGAGCAATCCCACGCCCACATCGCGTTCAATGTCTCGGGCACGACCATCGCTTCGCCGTCCAGCTTCGGCATGCTGGCGGGCATTCTCACCAAGCGGCGCAAGCTGGCGCCGCGCACGCTTATCGAAATTACAGAGACTGCGGCCATCCATGATCTGGAAAGCGCTGGCAAGGCGATCGCCACTTTGCGCGCCATGGGCTATCGGGTGGGGCTGGATGATTTTGGCGCAGGCAGCGCCTCGATCAATTACCTGCACGCCTTCCAGGTGGATTTCGTGAAATTCGACGGCGCCATGATCAAGAAGATCGGCAGCTCCAAGCGCGACGATGCGCTGCTGGCGGGTTTGGCGAAACTGTGCGCCGAGATGGGCGTGACCACCATCGCCGAATGGATCGAAACCGAGGCTTTGGCCAAATCCGCCCGCGCCCTGGGCTTTCAGCATGGCCAGGGCAAATGGCTGGGTGCCCCACTTGCGCAATTGCCGGCCGCACCCGCCGCGGTTGCCAAGCGCAAGGGGGTTACAGAATCCTGGGGGTGAGGCACGTCCGCAGCGCGGCAAATCGGTCCAGTGGACCGATTTGAGTGCCGAACGCCGCAGCGGCGTGCGCCCAAGCGCGCCGCGAGGCCGGGAAAGCCGCCAGTGAGCGCCGGATTTTTCAGGGTTCCGGACCAGGATAGGATGGCCAAAACCCCCTTGATTTTGGCCAAAATCACTATGACAGAAATACAACTGTCATTATAATTCTGTTACACAGATAAATTTTCTTGAAACATGTGGCATCTTTGCATAGTTTAGAGGGTGAAGACGGCCTTGGGCTGCTAGCACTGCCCCCCGCTCGCTTTCAGCCCCCGTCTTCGCTGGGGTAGCCGGTTATCCCCTCCCGGTTGCTCCTTGCGCTTATCAAAGCGCTTTTGCCCCCGGCCCCCCGCCGGGGGCTTTTTTATGGTCGGCTCGCCCAACGTCGTGCCGATGCCTGGGCCTTTTGGGTCCAATCAGGGAAACGACACCCGCCGCAAGGTCAGGCTGAGCCGCCCGCCGCCGGCGAGCAGCTGGGAGGTTCCAGGCTTGACGCGGTCTATGCCGTGATAGGCCAGCCGGGCGACCCCGCCAAAGGCGATGACATCGCCGGACGACAGGGTGACGCCGACTGTCTTGCCGCCGCGTCCCCATTTTCCATTCTTAAAAGCGCCGCCGATGCGGAACAGAGCCTCGTCGCCCAGCGAAACCCCGATCACCGCCGCGGTTATGTCCTTCTCGTCGCGGTCCTGGTGCAGTCCCATTTTCGCGCCGCCGCGGTAGAGGTTGACCAGGCAGCTTTCCGGTTCCGGTCCCGCGTTGATCTCGTCCCAAACATCCAGCAGCGGCTGCGGAATGGCGGGCCAGGGCGCCCCCGTCACTGGATGGATGGGCTGATAGCGATAGCCGTTCTTGTCCGATACCCAACCGAGCTTGCCGAAATTGCTTTCCTCCACGGAAAAGAGTTTGCCGGTATCGGGCATCACCGGACGATAAAGCGGCGCCTGCTCAAGCCGCGCCGTCACGTCGTCGCGCAATTTCTTCTGCTCTGCCGGGGAGAATTTTTCGCGCCACAGAAAAACCCCGGGAGCAATGACAATAGGTTGCGTCATGCACAGGCCCGCCTCCCCTTCATGCGCGTGAGCGCATTGGAGGGGGAGGTGCCCGTAGCAGCGCTTGCGCTGCGAAGGGCGGAGGGGGTCATATTTGAAGTCGTCACCACTGAAAAGGAGATCTCGTCGGGGTGGAGAAAATCGCGGCATAGCCGCCTTGCAGGCCATTGGCGTCCAGCCAGGCCTTCAATTTTTCGGGGCTGTAGCCGTCCGCGATCCAGCGCGCCAACGCTTGGCCATCGGCATCGGCCTGGGCGAAGTCCAGAAAAACCTTCAGCCAGCGCTGCTGGGTCTTGGGGAAATGCAGATAGGGAAAGCGTGCGAATTGCTGTCTT
>DATEIA010000022.1:0-8560 GCA_035279305.1 Rhizomicrobium sp. | reverse complement strand
CGTCAAATTCGCGCTGACCAAGGTGCCGCGCCCGCCATACTGGACGGGATGGCGCCTCACGCCCTTGCGCATCGAATTCTGGCGCGACCGGCCGTTCCGGCTGCACGACCGGCTGGTCTATCTGCGCGACAGCGTGGACGGAGCTTGGTGCACCGAAAGGCTGTTTCCGTGAGCACTCTGTCGCCGGATGGCGGCCAACATGAAAGCATCGCGCGGGCCGGCGCCTTGATGCGCCGCGCCGCCATCGCCTCGGTCTCGGTCTCGCTGTTCCTGGTGGGGATCAAGACCTTCGCCTATTTCGCGTCTCATTCCGTGGCGATGCTGGCATCCTTGGCGGACTCGGCGCTGGACCTTTTCGCCTCATCCCTGAACATGATCGCCATCCGTTCGGCCTTGACCCCGGCGGATGCCGAGCATCGCTTCGGCCATGGCAAGGCCGAACCCCTGGCGGGATTGGCGCAGGGCGCCTTCATTTCGGCCTCGGCGCTTTTTCTGGTGCTTCAGGCGGTACAGCGCATCATCACCCCCGAGCCGCTGGACAATTCCATTCCCGCGCTGGTGGTGATGGGCATTTCCATTTTCGTCACCATCCTGTTGGTGCTGTATCAGCGCCGGGTGGTTGCCAAGACAGGCAGTGTGGCGGTGGAAGCCGACACGACGCATTATGCCAGCGACCTTGCCACCAATGTCGGCGTGATCGTGGCGCTGGTGCTGGTCACCTGGCTGGGCTGGACCCTGGCCGATCCTTTGATCGCCATCGCGGTGGCGGCGATGATGTTGTTCACCGCGCTGGGCGTGGGGCGGCAAAGCTTCCATCAGCTGATGGACCGCGAACTGCCGGATGAGGAGCGCGCCCGCATCCTGCGCATCGCCCGCAGCCATGCGGCGGTGAAGAATGTGCATGACCTCAAGACCCGGATGGCGGGACTTTCCACCTTCATCCAATTGCATCTGGGGCTGGATCCGCAAATATCGCTGGTCGAAGCCCATGCGATCAGCGATGCGGTGGAGCAGGCGCTGCTGGCCGCCTTTCCCGGCGCGGAGGTGATCATTCATCAGGACCCGGCGGGGCTGGAGCCGCTGCCCGATCAGCCGGACTGAAACCTTGCCGGCTGTGGGGTTTCATCAGGGTGGTGCGCGGTGCAAGCGCAATGATAGGGTAGGAGCGACCACGAACCCGAGCGCAGCGGGGGCCTCGTGGCGCGACCAAAAAAGAGCACCATGGCCGAGCCGCAACACATTGACGAAGAAAAACGCACCCTGATCCTGACCGGCGCCTCGCGCGGCATCGGCCATGCCACGGTGAAGCGTTTTTCCAGCGCCGGCTGGCGGGTGATCACCTGCTCGCGTCACGCCTTTCCCGAGAATTGTCCCTGGGCGGCGGGACCGGAGGATCACATTCAGGTCGACCTGGCCGATCCGCGCGACACCGCCCGCGCCGCCGAGGAAATGCGTTCACGCCTGACAGATGGGAAGTTGCACGCCCTGGTCAACAATGCCGCGATTTCGCCCAAGGGTCCCAAGGGCGAGCGGCTGGGCACGTTGGAATCGTCGCAGGATCTGTGGCGCCAGGTATTCGAGGTCAATCTGTTTTCCACCATCTGGCTGGCCCAGGGCCTCAAGAACGAGCTGGCCAAGGCGCATGGCGCCATCGTCAACGTCACTTCCATTGCCGGTTCGCGGGTGCATCCTTTCGCGGGCGCGGCCTATTCCATCAGCAAGGCGGCGGCGGCGGCGTTGACGCGGGAGATGGCGGCGGATTTCGGGCCCTGCGGCGTGCGGGTCAATGCCATCGCGCCGGGCGAGATCGACACCGCCATCCTGTCGCCGGGCACCGAGAAGATCGTCGAGACCATTCCCCTGCGCCGGTTGGGCCAGCCGGCGGAAGTCGCCAAGGCGATCTATTATCTGTGCACGGATCAAAGCTCGTATGTCACCGGCGCCGAGTTGATGATCAACGGCGGCCAACACGTTTGACGCGGGTGCTTTTGCTCCCCGGGGGCGTCGCGCCGTCGCTCATGTACTGGTTTGTACACATCGCTCCGGCGCTCCTGCCCGGATGAGCAAAACCCCTCCGCGTCAGGGATTGTCGCTGGTGTCACAGAACTGTCATGTGAGCCCTGTACCAGCGAACCATGCTGGAACGCTGCGCGGGACTGGTCTTCGGCTTCCTGTTTCGCGGGCCGGAGGCGGTGCGCGTCCGCGACGAGACCTTGGGCCGCCATCTCGCCCAAGGCTATAGCTGGCTGTGGCTGCACCTAGCCTTGTCCGACCATCGCGCCCGCCGCTTTGTCGAGGGCTTTGACGACATCCCCGCCGATGCGCGCAGCCTGATCCTCAGCCAGGAGGACCGTATCCAACTGACCCTTACAGCCAGCGGCGCCTGGGGCATCCTGCCCGATATCGAGCGCGACTTTGACGACCAGTCGCTGGAGTCCTGCCGCATGGGGTTCTGGCTGGACGGCGAACGGCTGATCACCGCCCGCCGCCACCCCTTGCGGGCGGCTGAAAATCTGCGCGACGCGGTGGAGAAAGGCGATGTCCCCGCCGGCCCGGCCCAGGCCCTGGTGCGTCAGCAGGAACATTTCTTCGACCTGGTCGAACACCGGCTGGGGATGCTGAGCCGCGATCTGGGCCGCATCGAGGATGAGGTGCTGGCCGACCGCGACCATATCGGCCGCGAAGTGCTGGGGCCGCTGCGGCGCGAACTGTCGCGCTATGCCCGCGAATTCTCCGCTTTGCGCGGCGCGATCTACCGCGCCACCACGGCGCGGGGCGCGACCCTGTCCAGCCCCTTGACCGAATTGCTGCCCGCGCTGCACCAGCAGGCCGAGGATCTGGAGCGCGACGCCGCCGCGCTGTCCGACCGGGCGCGGTTGATCTATGAAGAGATCGGCAGCCGCGTCGCCGACAATACCAGCCGCAGCCTGTCGGCGCTGACGGTGATCTCGACCTTGCTGTTGCCGCCGACCTTCCTGGTCGGCGCCTTCGGCATGAATGTCGGCGGGATTCCTTGGGCGCAAAACGCGCATGGTTTTTGGTACGGCGTGGGCCTCTGTGCCGCGCTGGTATTCACCGGTTATCTGGTGCTGCGGCGGTTTCGGATACTGCCATAAGGGCGCGGATATTTTGCCCGCGCGTGTCTTTCGACATCACTTATCATGGCCCACCACCCCGCGCGGCCGGAGTGTACCGTGTGGGCCATCCAGGGTTCGTGAACAACCGCTTACCAGCGCAGCAGGGTCCGGCCCAAAAGCGCCCCGAGTCCCGTCACCGCCACAATCCCCAAAGTGTACCAGATGGCGATAAAGGGGGCGGCTTCCTCGTTGCAGTGGAAGCAATAGACAAAGGCGCCCGCCGCTCCGGCAAACAGCCCGGCCCCGGCCCCAGCCAGGGTCAGGCGGGTGGGGGCAAGCTTTCTCAGGGCCCAGAAGGTGGCCGCCAGGGTGGGCAGGGCCGTCAGGGTCACATAGGTGGCGCAGACCCGGCTGGACCGGCCCATCACCAGCCCCGGCATGTCGGCCCCCGGGGCGCTCATTTGCAGGCCCGCCAGCAAGACGATGGCGAGCAGGGGCAGGGCCAGAGCCACTATGGGGCGGGCTATTTCGGCGCCAGGCCGGCCGGCCCGTTCCACCAGCCACAGGCCGAAAGCGGCGATGGCAAAGCTATAGGCCAGCTTGGTCCACATGCCGGGATGGGTCATGGCGCCAGCCAGGTTATGCCGGGGCCCGACCACGGTCAGCATCACCAGCACCGAACCGGCGATGCCCAGCAAGACCGCGCCCAGGAGCAGCCGCGCCACCGCGCCGCTTTTGACCGGCTCCAGCTCGGACGACAAGTGCGTGATCAGATCATCGGTCCGCATCGCCCCGCCTTTCGTCTTTCAAATCCTCGCCAAGTGATTTGATCGCCCGGTGCACCGTGACCTTGACCGCCGATTCCGACAGGCCGGTGCGCTGGGCGGCTTCGGCCACCGAAACCCCGTCCAACTTGATGTCCGTAACCAGTTGCCGCTTGGCGGGCGGCAGCTTGGCCAGCAGCTTGCTCACATCGCGCCGGGCCATCGCTTCCCCGGCCTCGTCATGGCTGAACAGTTCGTTCGCCTCGTCCAGCGGCACCGTGGCGCGGCGCTTATGGCGGCGATATTCGTCGATCAGCTTGTAGCGCGCGATGCCGTAAACCCAAGCCGTGAAGGGCAGGTGCGGATCATAAGTGGCGCGCCGCGCGTGAATCGCAATCAGGGTTTCCTGCACCGCATCCTCGGCCGCGCCGCTGTCCAGCCGGCGCGCATAATAGCTCCGCAAATGCCGCGTCAGTCCGGCCAGCAGCATCCGGTAGGCGCCCGCATCCCCCGCAAGGGCGGCCAGCATCCAGTTCCGGTATTGCGCCTCCTGGGCGATCAAACACGGCTCCGTGGGAAAAGTTCGGGCGCGGCACTAAAAGGTTACACCGAAGTCGGCGTCAGGGGGACTTTCGCGGCGGACCTCAGTTCCCCTGCGCTTCCTTCAAAATGTCGGCGATCATGTCCTTGCCGTCGGGACTGTGAATCCAGTTTTCGGCGGCGGACATGGTGGGGAACTGCAGCGGCACCTTTTGCGGCTTGTTGCGCTCCGGCACCGGCACCAGCACTTCGAAGGTTCCGGCAAAGCGGACATCCTTGGTCTCGGCGGCAAAGGGCGGCTGGACCTGATTCTTGCGCTTTTCCTTCATGCTGCCCATGGCCGCATCTCCAATCTGTTGCCGGGCTTCTAGCAGCTTTTTCTAAGCCTGTTCAGCCCGTTTTTTGCGGCCAATTCCCAGCTTTTCCCGCCACAGCCGGGCGGGGATTTCCTCCACCTGGCCTTCGGCAAGCTGGCCCAGTTGGAACGGGCCGTATGCCGTGCGAATCAGTCGCGCCACTTTCAGGCCCAGCCGCTCCATCACCCGTTTGACCTCGCGGTTCTTGCCTTCTTTCAGGCTGACGGTGGCCCAGCTATACATGCCCTTGCTGCGCTCCAGGTCGGCGACAATGGGGCCGTATTTGACGCCGTCGATGGTGATGCCGGTGGCGAGTTTGTCGAGCTCGGCCTGGGTCACCTTGCCGAACAGCCGCGCGCGATAGATGCGCGTCCAGCCCGCGGCAGGGATTTCCAGCCGGCGCGCAATGTCGCCGTCATTGGTCAAAAGCAGTAGGCCTTCGGAATTGAAATCCAGCCGGCCCACCGACACCACGCGTCCCAGATGCTTGGGCAGATTGGCGAAGACGGTGGCGCGGCCCTTTTCATCCTTATGGGTGGTGACCAGACCGGACGGCTTGTGATAGCGCCACAGCCGGGCGCCTTCCGGCTCGGCCAGCGGCTTTTCGTCGACCTGGATCACATTGTTCGGGGTGACATTGAGAGCAGGCGAGGTCACCAGCACGCCATCCAGCTTGACCCGCCCCTCCAGGATCAGCTTTTCGGCGTCGCGGCGCGAGCAGATACCGGCCCGGGCGATGACTTTTGCAATGCGCTCGCCGTCTGGCAATGCTTTACTCCCGGCACCATGAATGACGGCGAAGCCATAGCATTGGCGCTGGAAGAAGCGAAATCCGCCGCCTTGCGGGGCGAAGTGCCGGTGGGCGCGGTGCTGCTTGGCCCCGACGGCGCGCTGCTCGCCCGCGACGGCAACCGCATCCTGGAACGCAAGGACCCCACCGCCCATGCCGAGATGCTGGTGATGCGCGAAGGCGGGCGGGTTTTGGGCAATGAACGGCTGATCGGCACCACGCTCTATGTCAGCCTGGAGCCTTGCGCCATGTGCGCCGGTGCGATGGCGATGGCGCGGATCGCAAGGCTGGTGTTCGCGGCCTGCGATCCCAAGGGCGGCGCGGTGTTGCATGGGCCGCGCTTTTTCGAACAGCCAACCTGTCATCATCGCCCGGCGGTGACCCAAACCGAGCCGCATGCGCTGGAAGCCGGGGAGATTTTGAAGGAATTTTTTCGGGCGCGGCGTTCATAATTGTTGTCATGCCCGCGAAAGCGGGCATCCAACTTTTTTGGTTGAGCGCATGAAGTTGGATTCCCGCTTTCGCGGGAATGACAAATTGGCGTTTAAAACCAACCCGGCGAAAAACCCGGAAAGCCCAGTTGCAACACCTCGCGCGCCGCGATCAATCCGATGCCGCCGCCGATCAGCACGTCACTGAGAAAATGCGCCGTCAGCAGCGCACGTGTCACCCCCAACAGCGCGGCGACGGAAAACCACACCGGCCACCAGTTGGGCCAGACGCAGGTGAAGATCACCGCCACGCAGCAGATGGTCAAAGCGTGGCCGCTGGGAAAGCTGTTGTAATCGGGATTGAAGGCCAGCGGGGTGAAGCCGTACAGGCCCATCTCCATATCGTCGCGCGGCCGCCGCCGTCCCAGCACCAGCTTGATCAGATGCAGCACCGCGCTTCCCATGGTGAGGCTGGCTATGAAAGCCAGACTATAGTTGACCAGCTGGGTGGCTTCCTCGGCCAGCACGCCGTAATGGCGCATGCCGGCGGCGACGATCAGCGCCAGGATCGCGGCGGCCAGCCAGTGCCCCGCCTTGGCGTAATGGGTGATGGAATCCAGCGCCTTATGCACAGGCGCGTTGACATGGTCGTAGATAAAATGCGCCAGCCGCCGGTCGATGGTCAACGCCAGCAGCCCGGTCAGGATGGAAACAAAGCCCGCCCACAAAAGCATGGCTGCTGGGTGCCTTTTCGGCGTGTGTCTGTCAACGCCCCTATCAACGATTCAGCGCCCTCCAACCGATATCGCGGCGGCAAAAGGCGCCATTCCAGTGGATAAAATCCACCGCGGCATAGGCGCGGGCCTGGGCTTCCGCCACCGTCTTGCCCAGGGCGGTGACATTCAGCACCCGCCCGCCGACCGCGACGATTCCATCGCCGCGCTGCTCGGTTCCGGCATGGAACAGGGTGACGCCGGGAAGCTTTGCCGCTTCCTGGAGCCCGGTGATCGCATGGCCTTTTTCGTAAGCGCCGGGATAGAACTTGGACGCCATCACCACCGTCAGCGCGATATCGGGGGTCCACTCCAAAGGCCCCAGCGTGCCATTGCGCGCCGCCAGCAGGGCGGCCAGCAGATCGCTTTTCAGCCGTGGCATCAGGACCTGGCATTCCGGATCGCCAAAACGGGCATTGTATTCCACCAGCTTGGGCCCCTGCTTGGTGATCATCAGGCCGAGATAGAGCACGCCCATGTAAGGCATGCCCTTTGCCGCCATGGCGGCGATAGTGGGCTTGATGAATGTGTCCATCGCCGCTTGTTCCAGTGCCGGCGTGAGCACCGGCGCGGGGGAATAGGCGCCCATGCCGCCGGTGTTGGGGCCGGTATCGCCGTCGCCGACGCGCTTATGGTCTTGCGCCCCGCCCAGCGGGATCACGTTGGTGCCGTCGCTCAAGGCAAAGAAGCTGGCCTCTTCGCCTTCCATGAATTCCTCGACCACAATGGCATGGCCGCTCATCCCGAAGCCGCCTTCAAACATGAAGTCGATGGCCTTGTCGCTTTCGGCCTTTCCGGCGGCGATGATCACGCCTTTTCCGGCGGCCAACCCGTCGGCCTTGATCACCACCGGATAGCCCAGACTATCGGCGAAAGCCTTGGCCGGGCCGGGTACGGTGAAACGTTGATAGGCGGCGGTGGGAATGCCCGCCTCCCGGCAAAGGTCTTTAACAAAGCCCTTGGAGCCTTCCAGCACGGCGGCGGCCTTGCTAGGCCCCAGGCTGCGGATACCGGCCGCCTCGAAAATATCCCACAGGCCCGCCACCAATTGCGGATCGGCGGCGATGACGGCGAAATCGATTCCCGTTTGCTGTGCAAACTTGACCAGGCCGGGAAAATCGGTGGCGGCGATGGGCACGCATTCCGCCACCTGCGCGATTCCGGCATTGCCGGGCGCGCAATAGAGCTTGGTCAGCAAAGGGCTTTTCGCGAGCGCCCAGGCCAGTGCATGTTCGCGCCCCCCCGAACCCACCAACAGAACTTTCAAGAGACCCTCGCCAATTTTCGCCGCCTCCCTGTATCATAGCGTCATGAGCGACGCAGCCTTTTCCAACCTGCCCGAATTTACAGTCACAACATTGTCCGCCGCCCTGAAACGCGCGGTGGAAGACCAGTTTGCCATGGTGCGGGTGCGGGGCGAGATTTCGGGCCTGAAATTCCATTCCTCCGGCCATGTCTATTTCGATCTCAAGGACGACAAGGCGGTGCTGAATGCGGTGATCTGGCGCGGCGTGGCGGGACGGCTGAAGATGCGGCCCGAGGCCGGAATGGAAGTGATTTGCACCGGCAAGCTTTCCACCTATGCCGGTTCGTCGCGCTATCAGCTCCTGGTCGAGCAGGTCGAGCTGGCGGGCCTGGGCGCGCTGATGGCGCTGCTGGAGGAGCGGCGCAAGAAGCTCGCCGCCGAAGGCCTGTTCGATGCCGCCCGCAAGAAGAAACTGCCTTTCCTGCCCGAAGTGATCGGGGTGGTGACCTCGCCCACCGGCGCGGTGATCCGCGACATCATGCACCGGTTGCAAGCGCGCTTTCCGCGCCGGGTGCTGCTGTGG
>DATEIA010000021.1:0-5814 GCA_035279305.1 Rhizomicrobium sp. | reverse complement strand
TCCCGAGTCGTGGCAGAAGCGGATCGAGTCGGGATCGCCGCCATGCTCGCCGCAAATGCCGAGCTTGAGCTTTTCGCGGGTCTTGCGTCCTCTTTCCGCCGCAATTTTTATCAGCTCGCCGACACCCTCTGTATCGAGCGAAACAAACGGATCGCGCGCGATCACGCCCTTGCTGAGATAGTCGTTGAGGAACATGCCGGCATCGTCGCGCGACACGCCCAAGGCTGTCTGGGTGAGATCGTTGGTGCCGAAGGAAAAGAACTGCGCGCTCTGCGCGATTTCACCGGCCCTGAGCGCCGCGCGCGGCAGCTCGATCATCGTTCCGATCAAGTAATCCGGCACTTTTCCGCGTTCTTGGCGGATCGCCGCCGCCACCTGGGCGATGCGCGCGGCCAAGACATCCAGCTCGGATTTGAACGCCACCAGCGGGATCATGATTTCCAGCTCGACCTTCTTGCCGCCTTTTTCTTCCACCGCCAGCGCGGCTTCCAGAATGGCGCGCGCCTGCATTTCGTAGATTTCGGGATAGGTGATACCGAGCCGGCAGCCGCGATGGCCCAGCATCGGATTGGCTTCGTGCAGCGCAATGGCGCGGGCCCGAAGTTTCTTGGCGTTGGTGCCGGCGGCGCGCGCCACCTCCTCGAACTCTTCTTCCTTCTGCGGAAGAAATTCGTGCAGCGGCGGATCGAGCAACCGGATGGTCACCGGCAATCCCGCCATCTCGCGGAAGATGGCTTCGAAATCGCTTCGCTGCATCGGCAGCAATTTCGCCAGCGCGGCTTTGCGCTCGTCTTCCGAGTCGGCCAGGATCATCTGGCGCACTGCGATGATGCGGTCCGCCTCGAAGAACATATGCTCGGTGCGGCACAGTCCGATGCCTTCGGCGCCGAACTTGCGCGCCGTGGCCGCGTCGGCCGGCGTGTCGGCATTGGTGCGGACTTTCAGCTGGCGGATTTCGTCCGCCCAAGCCATCAGGGTGCCGAAATCGCCCGTCATTTCCGGTTGGCGCAAACCGACCTTGCCCTTGAACACCAGGCCCGCCGCCCCGTCGATGGTGATGACATCGCCGCGCTTCAGGATGACGGTACCGGCCGTCATTTCGCCGCGCACCGCATCGATCTTGAGCAGGCCGGCGCCGGAAACGCAGGGGCGGCCCATGCCGCGGGCCACCACCGCCGCATGGCTGGTCATGCCGCCGCGCGCGGTGAGGATGCCCTTGGCGGCATGCATGCCATGAATGTCTTCCGGGCTGGTTTCAGTGCGCACCAGGATCACATCGCGATTGTCGGCGGCGAGCTTTTCGGCTTCCTCGGCGGTGAAGGCGAGTTCGCCGGTGGCGGCGCCGGGAGACGCTCCCAGTCCCGTTGCGATCTGCTCGCGTGGCGCGTCGGGGTCCAGGGTGGGATGCAGCAATTGGTTCAAAGCTTCCGGCTCGACCCGGGTAATGGCGATCTTCTTGTCGATCAGGCCCTCGCGCTCCATATCGACCGCCGCCTTCAGCGCGGCTTCCGCGGTACGCTTGCCGGCGCGGGTCTGCAGCATGAAGAGCTTGCCTTCCTGCACCGTGAATTCCACATCCTGCATGTCGCGGTAATGCTGTTCCAGCCGTTCGCCGATGGCTTTCAGCTCATCGAAAGCCTTGGGCATCGCCTCCTCCATCGAGGCTTTCTTGCCGCCCTGGCGCTCGCGCACGCGTTTGGAGATCGGCTGCGGGGTGCGGATGCCCGCCACCACGTCCTCGCCCTGAGCATTGACCAGGAATTCGCCATACAGCAGCTTTTCGCCGGTCGCCGGATCGCGGGTGAAGGCAACGCCAGTGGCGGAGGTCTCGCCGCGATTGCCGAACACCATGGCCTGCACCGTCACCGCCGTGCCCCAGCTCTCCGGGATGGCATTCAGCTTGCGATAGGTGTTGGCGCGGGGGCTGTGCCAGCTTCCGAACACCGCGCCGATCGCGCCCCAGAGCTGTTCCTGCACGCTTTCCGGAAAAGGCTTGCCCAGTTCTTTTTCGACGCGCGCCTTATAGAGCGTGGCGATGCGCTTGAGGTCGCCGGCATCCAGATCGGTATCCTGTTCGATGCCCTTCTTGTCTTTTTCCTCATCCAGGATTTCCTCGAAGGCCGCGTGATCCACGCCCAGCACCACGTCGGAATACATCTGGATGAAGCGGCGATAGCTGTCATAGGCAAAGCGGGCATCGCCGGTAAGCTTGGCCAAACCGTCGGCGGTGGCGGCGTTGAGGCCCAGATTGAGCACCGTATCCATCATGCCGGGCATCGAGACCCGCGCCCCGGAGCGCACGCTGAGCAGCAGCGGCTTGTCGGGATCGCCGAAATTGCCCTTGGCCTGATAGCCGACCTCGCGCAGGGCGGCGCCGACCTGGTCCCTCAGCTCCGGCGGATAGCTTTGCTTGTTGGCATAGTAATAGGCGCAGACCTCGGTGGTGATGGTGAGTCCCGGCGGCACCGGCAGGCCGAGATTGCTCATCTCGGCGAGGTTGGCGCCCTTGCCGCCCAACAGGTCGCGCATGTCGGCCGTGCCCTCGGCCTTGCCGCCACCGAATGCGTAAACCCATTTTGTCATCGCCGAACCCATTCTCGCCAATTCTCAACTTGTCATGGCCGGGCTTGACCCGGCCATCCATGGTGCAGCTTCTCGATGGATGGCCGGCTCGGAGGCCGGCCATGACACTAGAGCTATCATCCCTCTATCTTGGAGAAATCAGCCACCTGATGCAGTGTCGCACGCAAAGAGGCCAAAAGGCTCAGCCGGTTCTCGCGCACCTGTTTGTCGTCGGCATTCACTTTGACGCCCTCGAAGAAGGAATCAACGGGAACCCGCAAAGCCGCCATCTGTTGCATGGCTGCGACAAAATCTTCCTTGGCCAGCGCGGCGGTAATGGCGGCGCGCGCCTTGGTCAGGGCCGCGAACAAGGACTTTTCTGCCTGCTCGGTGAGCAGCTTTTCGCTGACCTCGCTGATGAAGGTCTTGCCGTCCTTCTTTTCCTCCAGCTTGAGGATGTTGACGGCGCGCTTGTAGCCCGCCAGCAGATTTCTACCATCTTCGGTCGCGAGAATATCCCTTAGAGCATCGACTCTCTTCGCTAACCGCACGAAATCACTTTCGCTACCGAGAGAAAATGTGGCGTCAATTAAATCGTGAGATATCTGCCCGCTGTCTTTCATTGCGACCTTTAACCGGTCCACAAAGAAGGAAAGAATTTCTTCGGTATAGCCAGGCAAGGAGGACAGAGAGATACGACATTGCCGGTCAAGTACAATTCTGATTATTCCCAAAGCCGCACGGCGAATTGCGAACGGATCACCGGAGCCAGTTGGCTTCTCGCCAATGCCAAAAAAACCAGAAACGGTATCCCATTTATCCGCGAAGGCGACTGTATTACTTACGGCGTTCTCGGACGCCTTGTCACGTCCGAGAGGACCGTAATGTTCGCTAATGGCGATCACAACGTTGTCCGGCTCATTGTCGTGTTCGGCGTAGAACCCACCCATCAAGCCCTGTAATTCAGGGAACTCCCCCACTACGCCAGTTGTCAGGTCGGCTTTTGACAACCGCGCGGCGCGCTGTGCCTCTTTCACATTTGCACCGAACTTCGGAGCAATTTCACCAGCAAGTTTTTCGATTCGCATGACACGCTCGAACTGGGTACCTAACTTGGCGTGGAAAACGATACCCTTCAGCTTCTCGACTCGACTTTCCAGAGATCGCTTACGATCTTCGTCCCAGAAAAATTTGGCGTCCGATAGTCGCGCGCGTAGCACGCGTTCGTTACCCGCCACAATCTCCTTGCCGCCGTCCTTGGCGATCATATTGGCGACCAGGGCAAAACGGTTAGCCATTTCACCGGTTTTGGGATCGCGCAAAGAAAAATACTTCTGATGCGTGCGCATCGATAGCCGCAACACATTCTCTGGCACATCCATGAACTCGTCCTGGATAGTGCCGACATAGATCACCGGCCATTCCGCCAGGCCACTGACTTCCGCCAGCAGCCCCTCGTCCGGGATCATTTCCAGCCCATGCACGAATGCCGCCTGCTTGACGCCTTCAAAGATGATGGCGGCGCGTTCCTCGGCCTCCAGCACCACATGCGCGGCCTTCAGCTTCTGGGCATAATCATCGAACCGCTTGGCCTCGATCGTGCCTTCCGAGAGAAAGCGGTGGCCGCGCGTGTGCAGCCCACTGGAAATACCCGCGAAGGAAAACGGCACCAATTCACCGTCGAACGTACAGAGAATGGAATGCAGCGGACGCACCCAGCGCACCGCCAGACCCGGTTTCCAGCGCATGGATTTGGGCCAAGGCAGCTTGGCCATCACGTCGGGAATGATCTCGGCCAGCACATGCGGGGTTTCGCGGCCCTTGCGCTCCACCACCGCCATATAGACATCGCCCTTGGGGGTCTTTTCGACCCTAAGCTGATCTTTTGTCAGTCCGGTCTTTTTCAGGAAGCCATCCAGTGCCGCCTGGGGCGCATCACTCTTGGGGCCTTTCAATTCCTCGCGCACGTCATTCTGCTTGGCCGGCAAGCCCACAATCGCCAGGGTCAAGCGGCGCGGCCCGGCAAAGGCCTTGATGCCTTCGAACAGATAGCCGCGATCGGTCAGGGCGCCGACCATCAATCTTTCCAAATCGCGCGCGGCGCCGGCCTGCATGCGGGCGGGGATTTCTTCGGAGAATAATTCAAGCAGCAGATCAGGCATGACGCCCACCAAAAATAAAATTGTCATTCCGGGCGCGGCGCGGCGTGAAACGGTGCGCCGCAGACCCGGAATCCAACCTGTTCAAAAGCTGGATTCCGGCGCGCGCGCCGCTGCGCGCCGCTTGGCCGGAATGACAAGGGTGTTTGGGCATCAGCCGGCATCCTTGTCGGCGAAGCGGGGCTTGTATTCGCCCATCGGGGTTTGCAGCCAGGCCTCGCAACAGGCCTGGGCCAAGGCGCGCACGCGACCAATGTAAGCGGCGCGTTCGGTGACCGAAATCACCCCGCGCGCGTCCAGCAGATTGAAGGCATGGCTGGCCTTGATGCATTGGTCATAGGCGGGCAATGGGTACTTTTGATCGCCATTCAGAAGAGCATTGCACTGGTCTTCTGCATCTTTGAAATGCCGAAATAGAATCTCCGTATTGGCAAGCTTGAAATTGTATTCGGAAAACTCTTTCTCGTTCTGATGAAAAACTTCACCATATCGGACAACTTTCCCACCGGACTGTTCATTGAACGCCAAGTCGTAAACGTTCTCCACATCCTGCACATACATGGCCAGCCGTTCGAGGCCGTAGGTGATCTCGGCGCAAACCGGATCGCATTCGATCCCGCCCACCTGCTGGAAATAGGTAAACTGGGTGATCTCCATCCCATCGCACCACACTTCCCAGCCCAGACCGGCAGCGCCCAGGGTGGGGCTTTCCCAATCGTCCTCGACAAAGCGGATGTCGTGCAGGCCAGGATCAAGCCCGATGGCGCGGATAGAGCCCAGATACAGGTCCTGCACATTCTCCGGCGCCGGCTTCAGGATCACCTGATACTGATAATAATGCTGCAGCCGGTTTGGGTTCTCGCCATAGCGGCCGTCGGAAGGACGGCGGCTGGGCTGAACGAAAGCGGCATTCCAGGGACGCGGCCCCAGGGCCCGCAAGGTGGTGGCGGGATGAAAAGTCCCCGCCCCCATCTGGTCGTCATAGGGCTGCAGGATCAGGCAGCCCTGCGCCGCCCAGTAATTCTGCAAGGTGAGAATAAGATCCTGAAAAGTGCGGGCTTTGGCCACGATTCTCGCCTGATTGGAGTGGGCG
>DATEIA010000020.1:0-3083 GCA_035279305.1 Rhizomicrobium sp. | reverse complement strand
ATCGGTCATGATGGTGGCGGGATTGGAATTGACCAGCACCACCCGATAGCCTTCCTCGCGCAGCGCCTTGCAGGCCTGGGCCCCGGAATAGTCGAACTCGCAGGCCTGGCCGATCACGATGGGCCCCGCGCCGATGATCAGAACGGTGTGGATATCGGTGCGTTTGGGCATGTGTACTCGCGCGCGCGGGCGGACCCGCGCGGTAAAGCGCTCCGAGGCCAGCCAGATTGTAGGTTAAGGGGACCGTCTAGACGGTCAGGCCGCTCCGCGCAACCCCTGAAATTCGCGCGGTGGCCCGGCGCTCAAATTGCCCACAAATTCTCTCTGATTCGCTGAAAAACGGCCGGCCGGCGGGTTCAGCTCGCCAGCGGGCGGACATGTTTGCACAAGGCGCCGACAAAACCGTCCGGATTGGTGAAGCAGGCAAAGTGGCCGCCATCGATCGCTACAAACGCTTTCTTAGGCGCTTGCAGTTGATCGAAAAAGGCTTTGGCTGGATCGAACCCCGTAATACGGTCGTCACGGCCCTGCACCACAAAGAAAGGGACGGGCATGTTCGGGCCCAGGCTGTACAGGTCCATGGTGGCCATGACGCCGCGGAATTTCTCTCCGCTGAAGGCATTGCCGTTCGCATAGTCAGCGACATCCCCCTTTGGATAGGGAGGCTTTCCAAGGAAAGCGCGGACCATGGTGGCATAGGGCTCGTCCGGAGCTGACACGACATATTTGCGTCCGGCTTTTGCAAGGGCGTTTTCCCGATCGTGCTCGTTAGTCAACGAAGCAGCCTTGTCCAAGGCCTGCAAGGTAGCGTTGTCACCGGTTTCCGTGGCTTTCTGGCGGGCCCATTTCGTGCGGTCGGCCATGATTGCTGCGATGCTCGAATACTGTCCCGTGCCAACGAAACAATAAAACATTGCTGGGCGCCGCTTGATCACATGGACGCCGAGGAACGAACCCCAGGATTGACCCACCAGGATCACTTTCCTTTGTGAAAAGCGATTGCAGACAAGGTGGGCGATTTCGGCAGCGTCATCAGCAAGTTTCTCAACAGTCATATCGGGCGTCGAGGAACCGTTGCGGCCAAAAGTCTTGCCTGAGCCTCGCTGGTCCCAGTTCACCACGGTGAAATCACGCTCCCATGGCAGGAATTCCTTCAAGAAGGGCGATTGCGCCTCGCTAGGTCCACCATGGAGATACAAGATAATAGGATTGCGTGCGTCCTGGCCCTGAATCGCGATCCATTGGTCGATGCCGCCGATCTTGTGAAAGCCGATGTCATTCACCGGTTCGGCTGCGGCAGCGGGTGAAATGGAGAGGCTTAAAGATCCGGCTGTGGCAGTCAGCAACAATTCGCGACGCGAAATCATTTCCCCTCCACTCAGCTTTTCCAGCGCAGGGTTCGTTCCTGCACAGGATTGACGAAGTCCGTGCCATTTTCGACCGAATCTGCCCAGGCTTTTTTGACGCGGTGGTACCAGATGGCCGGCTGGTCGCTGTCCTGGATCAGCATCAAATTGGGATGGAATTTCAGGCCCTCGCGCTGCAGCTCCACGATCTTGCGGTCGTCGCCGATGAAAGTCGGCCCCAGGGCCCAGAAAAAGGGATAGACGAAATTCAACCAGCCCGGCCACCAAAAGGTTTGGATGATGTCCGTGGTTTCGGCATCGCGGGGCGTGCAGACGGTCATGCCCACAACCTTGAAGCTCAGGCCGAACAACGTGCCCTGGATGGTCTCGAATCGGGTAGAGGGAAGCTCGAAGGTGATCTCGGTGGTGACATCGCCCAGCAGGCTATAGACCGGCTTGGACGGCTTGTGTGCCGTCATCACAAAGCCATTGGGCAGGGGCGCGTAATGTTTTTCCTTCACCCGTGGCGTTTTCTTCCACCACCAATGGGCATGGACATAAGGCCCGTGCGCCGGATCCATCAATCCGATCACCGCATGATCGATGCCGCAAGGAAATTTCTGCGTCTCAGTCCAGCGGATGGCATGTTCGCTGCCGGATCGCGGCGGATCGTTTTTCGGTACACCGCCCGGCTTGGCCGCCATATAGATCCAGATCAGCCCGTCCTGCTCGCGCACCGGATAGGAGCGGACTTTGATCTTCTCTATGTCCAGCGATTCTTCGCCGGTCAGGGAAGGAATCTTGCTGCACTGCCCGTCGCGCTTGAAGCGCCAGCCATGATAGGGGCATTCCACGCTGCCTTCGGCCCCATTTTCGTGAAGTATGCGGCCGGCCGACAGTGGCACGCCGCGATGCGGGCAGATATCGCGCAGGGCAAAGAGCGCTCCATCTTTCATCCGTCCCAGCACCACCGGCTCGCCCAGCAGCATCTCGCGGCGCATGTCGCCGGGGCGCAAGGAGGACGCCAGCGCCGGCATGTACCAAAGCTCGCGCAGGAACAATGCGGAGTCCGTTCCCGGCGTCATCGTGAGAGTTTCGCCCACCATGGAGGACTGATTAGAGAAACCGCGCCGGAAAAGCCAGAAAGGGGTTTACCGGGCTGGGCCAAACGCTAGGCTTTGGGCATGAAACAGATCGCCAAGACCCTGGTGGATGCCAAGATTCTCGACCGTGCCTTGCTGGTTGGGGTGCTGCTCGAGGCCGGCTTCATGCTGCTGGGTCACTACCGGCCCTTCATCACCCAGCATTTCGGCCTGTTCGGCTGCATGATGATCGCTGGCACTGCGGCGCTGCTCTATGCCCGCGATTTGGCGCGCGGTTATGTGGCCGGCGCGCTGGGCGGGCTGGTGATCGGCGCGGCCTGCGGCCTGACGGCGGTGGCCACGGCGAATCTGTTGGGCGACCGGCCCGACGACTTCCTGCCTTATGGCGTGATGGTGTGCGCCCTGGTGGGCGCCATCGGCGGACTGTTCGGCCAGTATGCGGCGTGGATCCGCGCCTTTATCGCCACCTTGCGCCGATAGGCGAGGCCATGCGTGCGCTCCCTCGCGCCGGAGAAACGCGGGGGAGGCTGGGTGCTAAAGTTGGAAATATCGGTTGGCGCGATGCCGACCCGGAAAGGGGCTGGGGGGCTTGTTAATCCGAACCGACTCACAGCCAACCGACCATCAATTATTG
>DATEIA010000019.1:0-4272 GCA_035279305.1 Rhizomicrobium sp. | reverse complement strand
GCTTTTGTGTTGGGATTCCAACATCCTAGCCTGCACAAGACCCTGCGTTTCGAGGCCCCCTGGCCTGCGGATTTTGCGGAACTTGTCGCAGCCCTGAAGGGATTGAATAAGGCTTAAGCCTGCTTATCTCTGCTCAACTTTCGGGGCGTTCAGGCGTTAGATTTCGGGCGCCCGAGAAGGGGGATTGATGAGCAGTCGTGGACTTCCCGTTCTGTCGGGCGATGCCGGCCTCTCGCGTTATTTGACCGAGATCCGCAAGTTTCCGCTTTTGTCGCCCGAAGACGAATACATGTTCGCCAAGCGCTGGAAGGAACATGAAGATCCCGAAGCGGCGCGCCGCATGGTGACCAGCCATCTGCGCCTGGTCGCCAAGATCGCCATGGGCTATCGCGGCTATGGCCTGCCGATTTCCGAAATCGTCTCCGAAGGCAATGTCGGGTTGATGCAGGCGGTCAAGCGCTTCGATCCCGACAAGGGCTTTCGCCTGGCGACTTATGCCATGTGGTGGATCCGCGCCTCGATCCAGGAATATGTGCTCAGGTCCTGGAGCCTGGTGAAGATGGGCACCACCGCGGCCCAAAAGAAGCTGTTCTTCAATCTGCGCAAGGCCAAGAACAATATCGGCGCCATCGAGGAAGGCGACCTGACGCCCGATCACACCACCAAGCTGGCGGACCAGCTGGGTGTGACCGAGACCGAAGTGACCGAGATGAACCGCCGGCTGTCCGGCGGGGATGCTTCGCTCAATGCGCCGCTGCGCTCGGAATCGGAAAGCGAATGGCAGGATTGGCTGGCGGACGATACCGCCGACCAGGAAACCCGCATGGCCGAGCGCGAGGAAATGGGCGACCGCCATGAATTGCTGGTCAGCGCCATGAAGGACTTGACCGACCGCGAGCGCGACATTCTGCAGGCCCGCCGCCTGCAGGATGAGCCCGCCACCCTGGAAGAGCTGTCGCAGAAATACGGCGTCAGCCGCGAACGGGTGCGCCAGATCGAGGTTCGGGCGTTTGAAAAGCTCCAGCACGGCATGAAGGCGGCGATGACGACGGCTGCTTTGCCGGCCCCCGCATAGCAGCTCCTCGGGAATTCGCACTTTCGCTGTCAGACCGACGCGCTAGGCTTGCCATCCGCAACAAGGGACAAGCCATGAAGCTGAAGATGTGGCAGGTGGACGCGTTCGCCAGCAAGCCGCTGGAGGGCAATCCCGCCGCCATCGTTCCGCTGGAAAGCTGGCTCGCCGACGATCTGATGCAAGCCATCGCGGGCGAGAACAATCTCGCCGAAACCGCTTTCTTCGTGAAGACCGGCATGGGGTCTTATGACCTGCGCTGGTTCACACCCAATTCGGAAGTCGATCTGTGCGGTCATGCCACCCTGGCCAGCGCATGGGTCATATTCAACCGCATCGACACGGCGCTGACGCAAGCGCGTTTCATGACCCGTTCCGGCGAACTGGTGGTGACGCGGGGCAGCAGCGGCAATGTGATGTCGTTGCCGTCCTATATCGTCAGGCCTTATTCCGGCGATGCCGCCGCGCGGATCGGCGCGGCGCTGGGCGTGGCACCGCCGCACGAACTCCATAGCGGCACATATTTGATGGCGGTATGGAACGATGCCGCAACCGTGCGCGCCATCGCGGGACCGGGCGGTATCGCGCCCGTGTTGGAGGCGCTGGGCTTCTGGGGTTTGATCGCCACCGCGCCCGGCGACTCGGGATATGATTGCGTGTCGCGTTTCTTCGCACCCGCCAAGGCGGTGCCGGAAGACCCGGTGACGGGCTCGGCGCATTGCGCCCTGACGCCCTTCTGGGCCAAGCGGCTTGGCAAAAGGACCTTGAAAGCGCGCCAGGCTTCGCCGCGCGGAGGCGATCTGATCTGCACCGACGATGGCGCGCGCACCATCATCCAGGGCGACTGCGCGCTGTATCTGACGGGTGAAATTGAAGTTTAACCCCGATTGTCATCCCGGAAGCCGCGTGGCGGCTATCCGGGATCCAACTTGCTTGGAAATGGATTCCGGTTCTGCGGCGCACCGTTGCACGCTGCGCCGCGCCCGGAATGACAAGAAGGGTTGCTATTGCCGCGCCGGCTTGTCTTGCATATTCCCCAGCGGCTCGTTCTCGCCATCGACACCTTCGGTACGATCAGAATCGTCCACAATGCCTTCGTCGAACATGGCCAGCCCGTCTTCCAGATAATCGCCCAGCAGCGGCAAGCCCAGCAGATATTCGGCGGTGCGGCGGGAATGCTCGCTGCGCGCCGTGGCGATCGCCTCGCGCCATTCCTCCTTGGCATAGGTGCCGCGGCCCAGCCAGGCCAAAGCCACCAGCCGCAACCGCTCCTCCTCATGCAGGGACCGAATCGCGCTCAAGAGTTCCTCGCGCACCGAGTCGTCCTGTTTGTTGGTCAGGATATCGGTCTGTCCGTCATCGATGGCATTGGAGCCGCTGTCCGGATCGGTGCCTTCTTCCTTCGCATCGTATTCACGCGCTTTCAGGATGATGAAACTCACCTGATCCAAGGGGAGATTCAGCGAGGGTTCCCGGTTTTTTCGCGGATGGGGCGTTGATGTCGCCGTAACCATGGCCTGTCCGATCTTCCTTTCCGGCTTTTGTGAAACGCATCAAGGCTCTGCGCTGTTCCACGGCCCCCGCGTCAATTCTTGCGTTGACGCGCCCCGGCTCGCCCGCCTATATCGACGGCGGGCCACGCCTCCCCAACGAGGCGCTATCATTCTGGAAGGAATGAACCGCGATGACTGAGGTTGCCAAAGAAGGCAAATATCCGGCTGTGCGTCCCGCGCGGCCTTTTTTTTCGTCCGGACCCTGCGCCAAGCGCCCCGGTTGGACCCCCGAAGCCCTCAAGGGCGCGCTGGTGGGACGGTCCCACCGCTCCAAACCCGGCAAAAGCAAGCTGAAAGACGCCATCGAGCGCACCAAGAAACTTTTGGGCGTGCCTGCCGGCTATCGCTGCGGCATCGTACCGGCGTCCGATACCGGAGCGGTCGAGATGGCGCTGTGGTCGATGCTGGGCGCGCGTCCCGTCGACCTGTTTTCCTGGGAAAGCTTTTCGGAAGACTGGGTCACCGACACGGTGAAGCAGCTCAAACTCAAGGATGCCCGCACCTTCAAGGCACCTTACGGCGCGTTGCCCGACCTCAGCCAATACGATCCCGCCCATGACGTGGTGTTCGTCTGGAACGGCACCACCAGCGGCGTGAAGGTGCCGAATGGCGACTGGATTCCCGCCAGCCGCGAAGGCTTGACCATCTGCGACGCCACCTCGGCCGCTTTTGCGATGGAGCTGCCTTGGGACAAGCTCGATGTCGTGACCTTCTCCTGGCAGAAAGTGCTGGGGGGCGAAGCCGCGCACGGCATGCTGATCCTGAGCCCCCGCGCCGTGGCGCGGCTTGAGAGCTACACGCCGCCCTGGCCACTGCCCAAGATCTTCCGCATGACCCAAGCGAAAGATAAGGGCGGCAAGATCGTGGAAGGCATTTTCGAAGGCGAAACCATCAACACCCCTTCGATGGTGGCGGTCGAGGATTATCTCGACGCCTTGAATTGGGCGGAAAGCGTCGGCGGGCTTAAAGGCCTGATCAAACGTTCCAACGACAATCTGCATGCGCTGGAGCAATGGGTCGCCAGGTGCGGCTGGGCCGGTTTCCTGGCCCAGGGGGCCGCCATCCGCTCCAACACCAGTGTCTGCATCGCCGTCATCGATCCTTCCTTCACCGCCCTTTCCGACGAGGCCAAGGCGGATGCGATCAAGAAAATGTGTTCGCTGTTGGAAAAGGAAGGCGTGGCGCTGGACATTGCCGGCTATCGCGCCGCGCCGCCGGGCCTGCGCATCTGGTGCGGCGCCACGGTCGACACATGCGATATCGAGGCGCTGACGCCTTGGCTGGACTGGGCCTGGAGCCAAGTCAAAGGCTGACAAACGCGAGCCCCCCGACTCTCACCCCACTCTTCGAAGGAATGCCATGCCCAAAGTTCTGATCGCCGACAAATTGTCTCCCGCGGCCATTGCCATCTTCCGCGAGCGCGGCGTCGATGCCGATGTCAAAACCGGCCTGACCAAGGAGGAACTGATCCAGATCGTGGATCAGTATGACGGCATCGCCATCCGTTCGGCCACCAAGCTGACCGCCGATGTGCTGAAGGCGGCCAAGAATCTGAAGGTGATAGGCCGCGCCGGCATCGGCGTGGACAATGTCGATATTCCCGCCGCCACCGCCGCCGGCGTGATCGTGATGAACACGCCCTTCGGC
>DATEIA010000018.1:0-2099 GCA_035279305.1 Rhizomicrobium sp. | reverse complement strand
AAGCTGCCGGCGGGCGTCTATGCGGAGTTCAGCGGCGCGGCGGCGGAACAGTCCGCCAGCCGCAACGAGTTTCTGCTCTACAGCGCGATGGCGCTGGTTCTGATCGGACTCATTTTGGCCATCTGCTTCCATTGGCGCAGCAGCCTGTGGCTGGTGCTCATCAATGTGCCTTTCTGCTTGATCGGCAGCGTCGCCGCCATCGCGGCGCTGGGTCTGGACCTGTCGGTGGGCGCCATGGTGGGCCTGGTCACCGTGTTCGGCATCAGCGCGCGCAACGCCATTCTGCTTCTGGCGCATTACGAGCATCTGGTGGAGGTCGAAGGCCAGCCTTGGAATCCGGCCACCGCTTATCGCGGCGCGCAGGAACGGCTGGTGCCTATCGTGATGACGGCCGCCGTTACGGCCCTGGGTCTTTTGCCCTTGGCGCTCGGGCTGCACAGCGCGGGCCAGGAGATCGAAGGCCCCATGGCGGTGACGGTGCTGGGCGGATTGCTGAGTTCGACCTTGCTGAATCTGGTGGTGCTGCCGGCTCTGGCGGAACGTTTCGGCGGTCCCGGCAGGCGTGCGCCCGCTAGAGAAAAATAATTTCAGACGGAATCATGCCCCCTCACCCTTCGACAAGCTCAGGGTGAGGAAATAAGAGGTCAGAGCGATTACGCTGGAACGCAACTTCCTCTAGGACTTGACCGCTTTCAGCAGCTTGAGCAGCTGCGGGTGCAGGTTTTCATTGGCCGCCAGCACGGTACCTTGGGTCAGCATCTCGGCGCCGCCGCGCAGGTCGGTGACCATGCCGCCCGCCTCGCGCAACAACACAATGCCCGCCGCGATGTCCCAGGCCTGCAAGGAGCGTTCCCAGAACGCATCGAACCGTCCCGCCGCGACATAGGCAAGATCGAGCGACGCCGAGCCGAAGCGGCGGATGCCCGCCGTCACATTCATCACTTCCGCCATCTCGGCGCTGGCCCGGGCATGACCTTCCTTGCCCAGAAAGGGCAGGCCGGTGGCGATCACCGCCGGGGCCAAGTCCTTGCGCGCCGCCACCCGCAGGCGCCTGTTGTTGAGATAGGCGCCA
The DNA here is from genome assembly GCA_035279305.1 of Rhizomicrobium sp. Classification (GTDB taxonomy): domain Bacteria; phylum Pseudomonadota; class Alphaproteobacteria; order Micropepsales; family Micropepsaceae; genus Rhizomicrobium. The sequence goes on along the minus strand of DATEIA010000018.1, from coordinate 1,027 downwards.
TGGCCCTTTTCGGCGGTGTAGAGATCGTCGGTCACCGGATTGTAGATCACGCCCGACACCATCTGCCCCTCGCGCTCCAACCCGATGGAGATGGCGAAATGCGGAATGCCGTGCATGAAGTTGGTGGTGCCGTCGATGGGATCGATGATGAAACGGTGAGTTTTGTCGGCGCCCTCGACCGCCCCGCCTTCCTCGCCCAAAAAGCCATAGCCGGGACGGGCCTTGCTGAGCTCCTCGATCAGGATCTTCTCGGTGCGCTTGTCGGCACTGGTGACGAAATCGGCCGGACCTTTCATCGAGATTTGCAAGTTTTCCAGCTCGTTGAAATCGCGGATCAGCGGACGGCCGGCCTTGCGCGCCGCGGCGATCATCACATTCAGGGCAGGCGAAGTGTAGACCATTAGTCGGCCCTGCGAACGTAAGAGCCGTCTTCGGTGGCGACGATGATCTTTTCGCCCGCGCCGATAAAGGGCGGCACCTGGATCTTCATGCCGTTTTCCAGCACCGCGCTTTTGTAGGACGGCGCGGCGGTGCCGCCCTTCATCACCGGATCGGCTTCGGTGACGGTGAGGGTGACCTGTACCGGCAGCTTGATGCCGATGGGCTTGTCTTCATAGAGCTGGACCAGGGTTTTCATGCCGTCCTGCAGGAACTGGGCCTGGTCGCCGACAAAATCGGCGGCCAGTTCGATCTGCTCATAGCTTTCCATGTCCATGAAGGTCAGCATGTCGCCGCTGGTGTAGAGGTACTGGAAATCCTTCTTGTCCAGTATGGCCTCGTCCACCGCTTCGTCGGAGCGGAAACGCTGGTTCAGCTTGGTGCCGGTGGTGACGTTCTTGAGCTCGACCTGATTGTAGGCGCCGCCCTTGCCGGGCTTAACCTTTTGGGTCTTCACCGCGATCCACAGCCCGCCGTCATGGTTGATCAGGGTGCCGGGGCTGATTTCGTTGCCGGTGATCTTGGCCATAAGGGTTCGCGCCTCCGCGCGCGGGTGGTGACGGCTAACAGGTTCAAAGAGCGGGCGGGT
>DATEIA010000017.1:0-3465 GCA_035279305.1 Rhizomicrobium sp. | reverse complement strand
GATGCGGTTTTCGGTCAACAACCCTTCGATATCGTCCAGCACGGTGACGAAGTGATCGCAGAATTTCAGGATATCCTCGGCCAGGCCGGGCGGCATGTCCTGATGCACCCCGCCGGCGCGGAAATAGGCGGCATGCATGCGACTGCCGGAAATGCGCTCATAGAACACCATCAGCTTCTCGCGTTCTTCGAAGCCCCATAGCGGCGGGGTCAGCGCGCCCACATCCATCGCCTGGGTGGTGACATTGAGCAGATGGTTGAGCAGCCGCCCGATTTCGGAGAACAGCACGCGGATATACTGGCCGCGCTTGGGCACTTCCATTCCCAGCAGTTTTTCAATCGCCAAGCAGAAGGCATGTTCCTGGTTCATCGGCGCGACATAATCCAGCCGGTCGAAATAAGGGATCGCCTGCAGATAGGTCTTGTGCTCGATCAGCTTTTCGGTGCCGCGATGGAGCAGCCCGATATGGGGATCGACGCGGGTGACGATTTCGCCATCCAGGTCCAGGATCAGGCGCAGCACGCCATGCGCCGCCGGATGCTGGGGCCCAAAATTGATGGTCATCTTGGGGTCTTCGGAAACATGCCCCTGCTTGTTGTCGAGCGTCACCGTGGTCATGGCTTCTTCCCCGGATCGGCGGGAGCAGCGGCCTTTTCATCGCCCGGCAGGATATGGGGCGCGCCTTCCCAGGGGCTCATGAAATCGAAATCGCGGAATTCCTGCACCAGCTGGACCGGCTGATAGACCACGCGCTTGAGTTCGTCGTCATAGCGCAGCTCGACATAGCCGGTGAGCGGGAAGTCCTTGCGCAGCGGATAACCGGAAAAACCGTAATCGGTGAGGATGCGGCGCATATCGGGATGGTCGCTGAAGGCCACGCCATACATGTCGAAACTCTCGCGCTCGAACCAGCCGGCGGCGGGATAGACCCCGATGATGGAGGCGATGCTCTCGCCCTCGCCCACCTGCGCCTTGACGCGGACGCGCACATTCCTGGTCAGTGACAAAAGATGATAGACCACGTCGAAGCGCTTGGCGCGCTGCGGCCAATCGGTGCCGCAGAGATCCACCAGGATCTTGAAATCCTCGACATTGCGCAGATGAACCATGACTTTGAGGATATCGGCGGCACCAACGTCCAAGGTCAGCTCGCCGTGCGCCACAGTCGCAGCCGTGACCGCGCCGCCCAGCGCGGATTTGATGCTCTCGCCCAGTTGCCCCAAATCGCTCATGTTCAGCGCTCTATGGTTCCGGTGCGGCGGATTTTCCGCTGCAGCAGCATCACGCCATAGACCAGCGCCTCGGCGGTGGGCGGGCATCCGGGCACGTAAATGTCCACCGGCACGATACGGTCGCAACCGCGCACCACGGCATAGGAATAGTGATAATAGCCGCCGCCATTGGCGCAAGAGCCCATGCTGATCACATAGCGCGGCTCCGGCATCTGGTCATAGACCTTGCGCAAGGCGGGCGCCATCTTGTTGGTCAGGGTGCCGGCGACGATCATCACATCGCTCTGGCGCGGTGAGGCGCGCGGGGCGAAGCCGAAACGCTCCAGGTCGTAGCGCGGCATCGAAGCCTGCATCATCTCGACGGCGCAGCAGGCCAGCCCGAACGTCATCCACATCAAGGAGCCGGTGCGCGCCCAGGTCACCAGGGCTTCCGAGCTGGTGACCAGAAAACCCTTGTCGGCCATCTCGGCCTGCAGCGCCTTGAAATAGGGATCGTTGTCGGTGATGGAGGCCGCAGCGCCTTCCACACCCGAACGGCCGGCGCTTCCATAATTGTTTGGGGCTGCGTGGATCACTCCCATTCCAGTGCGCCTTTCTTCCATTCATAAATAAAGCCGACGGTCAGAACGCCCAGAAAGACCATCATCGACCAGAAGGCGAAGGCTCCGGCGGCGCCCATATCGGTGAGCGTGATCGCCCAGGGAAACAGGAAGGCCACTTCCAGGTCGAAAATGATGAACAGGATGGCGACCAGATAGAAGCGCACATCGAATTTCATGCGCGCATCGCCAAAGGCGGGAAAACCGCATTCATAGGCTGACAGTTTCTCAGGGTCCGGCTTGGACGGCGCGACCGCCAGCGGCACCACAATCAAAGCCCCGCCCAGAACAGCGGCCAACCCGATGAAAATCAGGATCGGCAGATATTCCAGCAGAAGCTCTTCCATGCACATACCCCGTGGTTCTTGCCCCAGCGCAAAAGCGCCCCCAAACAGGTCGAACCAGTGTTATTTCGCGGGTGCAGTATAGGCCGGCGCCGCCCTCGCGCACTGGGGTTTAAAGGAAGATTCGCCGCAGAAAAACAGGAAAATTCATTGCTTTGCGGCTGTCGCAAGAAGGCGGTGGAAACAGTCGCATTGTTGCGAACCGTTCTTAAAAACTGCCATTTCCGGGTGGAAAATGGCTTGCCATCCGGAGCGGGATGCTAGGCGTCCACCTTCGCGTTCATACGCTGCCGCTATGAACGGCTTCGGTGGATTCGCCATTCTCCGCTTCGCGGAGAATGGCGGGAGCGACGGGGCTCGAACCCGCGACCTTCGGCGTGACAGGCCGACACTCTAACCAACTGAGCTACGCCCCCGCGGCGGTTCCCGAACTGGGGCGCGCGAAGGGGGTCGATGTACGGGCGTACCCCTCACCTGTCAAGCCAAGCCGGGTTAACGCCGCCGCGTTTACGGCCCGCCCCGGCCGCCGCCACGCGATTCACCCTCCTGCTGGTCTGGCGCATCCGGATCGCGCGGCTTGCCACCGGCGCGCTGCAGTTCCGTGGGGTCGAGCTTGCCATCGTGATTGGCGTCAAGCTGGTCGAACAGCGAATAAGGCGCGGCGGAAAATTCGGTGTAATCGATGCAGCCGTCCTGATTCCAGTCCACCACCGGGGTGGCGGTGGACTGGTCGGCGTCCACCCGCGCCTGATTGATCTGCGCCGCCTGTTCCGCATCCAGGCAAGCATTGTGATGGGTGTCATGGGCGGCGAAATCCGCTTTCAAGCCGCGGATTAATTCGTCCCGCGTGACCGTACCGTCATGATTGGCATCGTATCGCAGCAGCATGGCGGCATTGCCGCCGTGATAATTCTCGTCGCGCGGTTTTTCCGTCGGCCGCATCCAGGGCGGCGGTTCGCGCCGACCGCCGCTGCAGGCGGCAAGCAGCAGGATGCCGAGAAGGGTCACGAAGATGGGGCGCAACAGCGGTTCCTTTATCTTTTGGGCAGATTTTCGGTTTCGGCAGACTAGCGGGGCGCGGCCGCTTTGGCGAATGACGGGAAAGTCAGGCTGCGCGAAAACGAAGCCTATTTGAGCTTAAGCTCCAGGCGTGAATGGCCGTCCATGGCCGATACCGTCATCGCGGTCGCCATGAAAACCCGCGCCGGATCGATGCCGCCATCCCTCAGCAATGCGTCACGCACCGCCGTGGCACGCGCCGCACCGAGCGCGGTGAGCTGCGCGCTCGAA
>DATEIA010000016.1:0-2681 GCA_035279305.1 Rhizomicrobium sp. | reverse complement strand
GCCGCTTTAAGAGTCTGACGATGCGGGCGGGCGAGATGCTGCCGCTCCTGCCGGACATGCTGCGGGCGGGCATGCGCCGCATCGCGGCGCCGGCGCGCGTCCGGTGGCGCAGCAACTGGCTCTACCGCCGCCTGCTGCAAGGCCCGCTTGCCGACCATATCGTGTTCCATCCCTGGGACGCGGCTCCCCGCCGCCTGGAAGATGCCGATGCGCTACTGCGGGGACGGTTTCGCTTTCATGGCGTTTATCTCGATGTTCCCGACGGCGTTTCGGTTTTCGATTCCACGCCGCCCAACACAGAGTGGCAGGCGGCGTTGCACGGCTTTGCCTGGTTGCCGCCCTTGTCGAATGCCGGCGGCGACAATGCCCGGCGGCTGGCGACCAATCTGATCGGCCAATGGATCAAGCGGCATGGCGCCTATAGCGAACCGGCCTGGGCGCCCCACATCATGGCGCAGCGGCTGGCGGCGATTTTCATCCATGGCCGGCTGGTGGTGCAGAATTCCGACATGATGTGGCGCTCGCGGTTGTTCGTAAGCCTGCGCGAACAATGCAGGATGCTGGAGCGTATTTCCGCCGAAGCGCCCGATGGTCTGCCGCGGCTGGAAAGCGCCGCCATACTGGCGCTGTCGGGGCTGTGCCTGGACGATAGCGTGCGGCGGCGCCAGGCCGGCCTTGCGCGGTTGGAAGAGGAAGTCGAGCGCCAGATCCTGCCCGATGGCGGCCATGTCAGCCGCTCGCCGGAAGTCCTGCTGCAGGCCTATCGCCATCTGATGATGGTGTTGGAGGGATTGAACGCGGTGGGCGAGGAGCCGCCGCACGCTTTGCGCAATGCCCATGACCGCATGGCGCCGATGCTGCGTTTCTTCCGCCATGGCGACGGCGCTTTGGCGCTGCTCAACGGCGGCGGCGAGGGCGACGCAAAAATGATCGCCGGTTTGCTGGCGCGCGACGAAGTGCGCGGCCAGCCTTTCCATCATGCCCGCCATAGCGGGTATCAGCGGCTGGGCGCGGGACGCAGCCTGTGCCTGATCGATTGCGGCAAGACGCCGCCGGGCGCCTTTGCGCTCCAGGCCCATGCCGGGATTGGCGCTTTTGAACTGTCGTCCGGCAATAACCGGATCGTGGTGAATTGCGGCACCGGCGGGCAGGCGAACCAGGCCTGGGACCTGGCGTTGCGCGCCACGGCCGCCCATTCCACCGTGACCGTGGCCGATACCTCCAGCGCCCAGATTTTGCCCCCCGGCCTTGCCCGCGATCTGTTGGGCCCGCGCTTGCTGGACGGCCCTCAGGAGGTCCTTTCGCGCCGGAGCGAGACCGCCCAGGGTTGGACGGTGGATATGTCGCATGATGCCTATGCCGCGCTGTTCGGCATTCGCCACGAACGCCAGGTCACCCTGTCGCCACAGGGCTTGATGGTGACCGGCCGCGACCGGCTCATATGTGAGAAAGGCCCCGCGCGCAATTTCGCGGTGCGTTTCCACATTCACCCCGATGTCCGGGTGTCACGGCTGGACGGCGGCGGAATCTTGCTCAAGCTGCCCGGCGGGGAGGGGTGGCGGTTCCGCGCCGGCGGCGGCCAGTTGGAGGTGGAGGAAAGCGTTTATCTGGGCGCCGCCATGGTGCGCCGGACCGAACAGCTTGTTATCAATGGTTCGATCAAGGATTCCCCTGCCGAAATCGCATGGGTGTTCGAGCAAATCGTCGCCTAAAGCGGGGTTGTTCCGGCCCGCCGGCGCTGGCACATTCGGGTGCAAATCACCCTAGTGTCGTGGTTTCGAAGTTCGCCATATCGTCGATATCAGGCTCTTGGCGAACTTCGAAACCAAAACGACACTAGGAATCAATAAGTTGCTAGTGTCCTTACGATTCCGAAATTCGCTAACACCCGATATAGGGATCATGCGAATTTCGGAATCGGGACACTAGTCCATCAGGAGCTTTGAATGGTCGAAATCATGCTGCCCAAGAATAGCCGGGTGAAGAAGGGCAAGATTTGGCCGGCCGACAAGGCGGCCCCCCTTACCAAAAATGGCAAGAAGCCCAAGCGTTCCAAGGAATTCAAAGTCTATCGTTACAATCCCGACGCGGGCGAAAACCCGACCCTGGACACCTATACGGTGGACCTGGACAGCTGCGGGCCGATGGTGCTGGACGCGCTGATCAAGATCAAGAACGAGATCGATCCCACGCTGGCGTTCCGCCGTTCCTGCCGCGAAGGCGTGTGCGGCTCCTGCGCCATGAATATCGCGGGCGGCAACACGCTGGCCTGCACCAAGGCGATCAATGATTGTTCCGGGGCGGTGAGCGTCTATCCCCTGCCGCATATGCCGGTGGTCAAGGATCTGGTGCCGGACCTCACCAATTTTTACGCTCAATATGCCTCCATTCAGCCCTTCCTGAAGACCAAGACCGCGGAGCCGGAAAAAGAGTGGCAGCAATCGCCGGAGGATCGCGCCAAGCTGGACGGATTGTACGAGTGCATCCTGTGCGCCAGCTGTTCGACCGCCTGTCCCAGTTATTGGTGGAACTCCGAACGCTATCTGGGGCCGGCGGCGCTGCTGCAATCCTATCGCTGGCTGATCGACAGCCGCGACGAGGAAACCGGCGAGCGGCTGGACGATCTGGAAGATCCCTTCCGTCTCTATCGCTGCCACACCATCATGAATTGCGCCAACACC
>DATEIA010000015.1:0-11299 GCA_035279305.1 Rhizomicrobium sp. | reverse complement strand
CCGACAAGGGCGTGATGCCGGTCTCGTCTATCCATGGACGTGGATTGCCGGCAACGCCGCGGCGCAGCTCTTGGATCGCCGTACTGCGGATGGGCGGCCTCCATCCCAGCCAAGCGGCCATGTCGCCCGCGATCACACCGGGCGCGAGCATCCAGCTGGGCAAGGCCAGCAACGGTTTTGGCCCTCCCTGATAGGCCCGGAATGCCGCGACCATGCCGCCGACCGTCCCGGGGGTTTGTTCCATCACATCCCAGGTCTTGCACCAATTTCTCTCGCCATTGCGCCAGCGTGTTGCGACCCGCGCCACGGTCTCACAAAGATCTGAAATCGCCACCGCCGCGAAACGCGCGCCGCTTTCCTTTGAAGACAGGTCCAACGGCAAGGCCGCCAGCGCCCGCATCAGGGCGCTTCCGCCATAGGCGGCGGGGGCAATGACAAAGCCCGGCCGCAGGATGACGTGAGGCGCGCCGCTGGCCGCGATGGCACGTTCGCCCTCGCGCTTGCTGCGGCTATAGACGGTGCGATCGTCTTGTTCTTGTCCGAGAATGGACAAATGGATCAGGAGCTTTCCTGGAGCTGCGGCACAAACAGCGGCAAGCCGCGCAGCAAATTCGCAATGCACCGCCACACTCTCCGCGCCCTGCAGGATGCCGATGGTATTGACCACAATGTCCGCATTGCCCAACAATTTTGCCAATTCCGTTTGGGGTAAGGACACAACAGATGTTTCGACGGCGGCATCACCTAAAGTGGTTCGCTGAGCGGACGTAAATCTGCGCGCAATACCCCGCATCGCAAAGCCTCGCCGCTTTAGGTCCATTGTCAGGGCGTTACCGATCAGACCATTGGCGCCCAGGATCGCGATGACAGACATCAGTACAGCACCGGTTTTGCGATCATGAGGAACAGGATGGCCAGCACGGCGCCAAAGCCAGGAACGCCGAAAAGAAACCAGATACGGAACAATCGATGGTATGCGGCGGGTAGTGGAACACTTGCCTGCGCCGCAGCCTGGGCCAGATCACGCAACCGCGTCTGAATCCATATCACCGGCAGCCAGAAAGCGCCGGCGATCAGATAGAGCGCCAAAGACACCGCGACCCAGCTTTCCGCGAATGTCACGCCGGTCTGGCGCATCAAAAGCAGACCTGTAATGGGCTGAAGGATCACGGCACCGGCGGTGAAGATCATATCGGCCAGCACGACCAGGCGCGCGGTCCGGGCGATAAAGCCAGCATCCCCGCTTCTGTGCGCCATCAGCATGAAAAAGGCGATGCCGCTGCCGGTGCCGAAAATAACCGTGGCACCCACGACATGCGCGAATTTCAGCAGTAGGTAGCTCAGGCTCTGGTAAACCTTTTATATTTGATCCTATGCGGCGTGTCGGCGTCGATGCCCAACCGCCGCTTCTTGTCGGCCTCGTAATCCTGATAGTTGCCTTCGAACCATTCGACATGGCTGTCGCCTTCAAAGGCCAGCATGTGGGTGGCGATGCGGTCCAGGAACCAGCGGTCATGGCTGATGATCATGGCGCAGCCGGCAAAATCTTCCAGCGCGGTTTCCAGGGCGCGCAAAGTGTCCACGTCCAGATCGTTGGTGGGTTCGTCCAGCAACAACAGATTGGCGCCGGATTTGAGCATCTTGGCCAGATGGACGCGGTTGCGCTCGCCGCCCGACAGCTGGCCGACCTTTTTCTGCTGATCGCCGCCCTTGAAGGCGAAGGCGCCGGTATAAGCGCGGCTGTTGATCTTGGTCTTGCCGAATTCGATGATGTCGGTCCCGCCAGAAATTTCCTGCCACACGGTCTTGTTGGGATCCAGCGCATCGCGTGACTGGTCGACATAGCCCAGCTGCACGGTCGGGCCGATCTTCAGCGTCCCGCCATCGGGCTTTTCCTGGCCCGTCAACATGCGGAACAGGGTTGTCTTGCCCGCGCCGTTGGGGCCGATGACGCCGACAATGCCGCCGGCCGGCAGCTTGAAGTTCACGCCTTCATAAAGCAGCCGGTCGCCATAGCCCTTGGCAAGATTTTCCGCCTCGATCACCAGATCGCCCAGCCGTTCGGCGACCGGAATCATGATGGTGGCCGTGCCCTGGCGCTGTTCCTGCGATTTCTTCACCAGCTCTTCATAGGAATTGATGCGCGCCTTGGATTTGGCCTGGCGCGCCTTGGGCGATTGCTTGATCCATTCGCGTTCGCGCGCGATGGTGCGCTGCTGGGCGGCTTCCTCGTTGCTTTCCTGCTTGAGGCGCTTTTCCTGGATCTCAAGGAACGAGGAGTAATTGCCTTCGTGCGGAATGCCCTTGCCGCGATCCAGTTCCAGAATCCAACTGGTGACATTGTCCAGGAAGTAGCGGTCATGGGTGACCAGGATCACGCAGCCTTTGTATTCGCGCAGCGTGTGTTCCAGCCATTCCACCGACTCCGCGTCCAGATGGTTGGTGGGTTCATCCAGCAGAAGAATATCGGGTGCATCCAGCAACAGCTTGCAAAGCGCGACGCGGCGGCGCTCGCCGCCCGACAGGGTCTCGACCTTGGCATCGCCATCGGGGCAGCGCAGCGCATCCATCGCCTGGTCGACCTTGGAATCCAGTTCCCACAGGCCCTGTGCTTCGATTTCATCCTGGAGCTTGGCCATCTCATCGGCGGTTTCGTCGGAATAGTTGGCGGCGATCTCGTTGTAGCGGTCGATCAGCGCCTGTTTCTGGGCGACACCCTCCATGACGTTTTCTCTGACAGTCTTATCGGCATCGAGTTGCGGTTCCTGGGAGAGATAGCCCATGCGCACCCCGTTGGCGGCCCAGGCCTCGCCGGTGAACTCCTTGTCCATCCCCGCCATGATTTTCATCAGGGTGGATTTGCCCGCGCCATTGACGCCGACGATGCCGATCTTGGCGCCGGGATAGAAGCTGAGCCAGATGTCTTTCAACACCTGCTTGCCGCCGGGATAGGTCTTGGACAGACCCTTCATCACATAAACGAATTGCGGCCCGGCCATCTAGTTGATTCCATTGATAAAAATTAGGGTCATTTCGGCTGTCTACTTTCTACCCAGGATATTTTTGGGTCTTGAGCGCCCAATCGGTCCAGGTTGGCGCCTTCATACCGCACCACCCCCCATAATTGAACGACAGGTTCTGTCCCGAAGAGGCGCTGGCAACCGGCTGTTGACTGAACCAGCGATGTGATATACATTACAATTGTATATCAATGGAGATTCCCATGCAGGTCCGTAAGTGGGGCAACAGTCTCGCTGTGCGTTTGCCCGTCGCCGTGGTCGATGCGCTCAAGCTCAAGGATGGCGACGATATCGAAATCCATATTGCTGGCGAGCGCGCCTTCGACATCACGCGCGATAAGAGTCGGGAGCGCGCTTTGGCGCGCATCCGCGCCTTTGGCAAGCAGCTAGCCCCCGACTGGAAGCTCGACCGCGACGAAGCCAATGCCCGGTGAGTTTCTGGATAGCAATGTCCTAATCTACGCCTTCACCAACGATCCGCGCGCCGCCAAGGCCCAAACCCTCCTCACCGCCAACTGCGTAACCAGCGTCCAGGGACTTAACGAGTTCGCCAACGTTGCCCGGCGCAAGCTCAACATGAGTTGGCTCGAAGTGAACCAGGCGCTCGCATCGCTGCGCGTGCTATTGCGTGCCGTTCACCCCATTGACCTTGCAACGCATGATCTGGCGCTCACTGTGGCCGAACGGCACAGCTATTCTCTGTTCGATGCGTTGATGATTGCCTCTGCTCTTCAAGCAGGTAGCACCATTCTATATTCGGAAGACATGCAGCATGACATATTCATCAATAGTCGCCTTCGGATCGTCAATCCTTTCATCGCGTGTTGAAGGCTAGAGGTCCGGCACGCGGGTTTGCTTTGTGACGTGGCCGATAGCCAGACCTCAATTTTCCCCGGTCCTCCCAACTAAGAGCCTGACCTAAAATTGGTTGCCCAGCGTCAGAAAAGAAATCTCCGGCGGCACGCCGAACCGCATCGGCAGGCCGCTGGTCCCGATGCCGGGACTGACAAAGAGCGCCTTGCCGCCCTCGCGGATCAGGCCAACAGCATAGCGCTGGCCATATATGGAGATGCCCGCTGCGACTGCGGGGCGATCCAGTAGTGGTAGCCAAACTTGTCCGCCATGGGTATGCCCCGCGATGGTGAGAGCGCAGCTGGGCGGCAAATCAGGAAAGACGTCCGGTGAATGTGTGATGCAAAGCGCTTTTATTCCACCGGCTACATTCTTCAGGGCTCGAATCGGGTCAGACGCATGGGTGTAATGATCGCCAATTCCGGCCAGATAAAACGGACCCCGCGACGTGGCTATCGCCATATTCTCATTTTCCAACACCGCAATACCTGCCGACCGGAACACATTGGCAATATGATCCGCATCTTCCCAGCGATCATGGTTGCCGATCACGGCATAGATGCCCAAGCGCGCATGGAAAAATTTCAAATGCGCAACGATATCCTCAATCTTCATGTGACGGCCCGCAACGACGTCTGTGATCACATAGTCGCCGGTCAGCACAATCAGATCGGGATTGGCTGCGTTTGTCATTGCGACAATGCGGTCGATCTTGGCGCCGTCGATATAGAGAGAACCGGCATGCAAGTCGCTGATCACGGCGATGCGCAGCCCCTTGAGAACGGGGGCGTCCACGGGGACAGGATAGCGTGCTAGCCGCAGCGATGACGGTTCCAGCCAGAAAGCATCGGTGGCCAGCCCTGCCGCCGCCAATGCAAGCCCAATCAAGAGATAGCGGAGTTTCAGAATTTGATCTTGGCGCGCGACAGCAGCGACACCGAAGTGGCGCCGGGCTGGCCCTGGGTGTTGGTCTGATAGGCGGCATTGGCCTGCAGCGCCACCGCGCCATCCAGGAAGTTGGTGACATAGCCCAGCTGGATGTCGGTCTCCTGGGCCCGGTTCAAGGGAACGCGCGGGGCAACGGTCAGCGGCACGTCGCCGACCGCCGACAGCGCCGAGAAACCACCGGCCATGCTGGGCGCGGGCCGCGAAAAAGCCAGGCCCAGCACATCGTCGCCGAACACGCCGCGCTTGGCGATGGCCACCGAATAGGATTGTTCGCGCAAGGTGCGGCCGGCGAACGCGTTTTGCGGATTGAGTTGGGTCAAGCCCTCGCTGAAGGACGCCGTGGTAACCCAGCCCCGGCCGAAATCCATATGCGCCGAAATATCCAGCGCGGCGGTGCTGGATTTGGGCGCCAGGCCGTTATCGCGGGTGAAGCCAAGCGGAATGCCGGAATGTTGCGAAGCGACGCCGGTGATATCCACCCCGAAGGCGCTAGAAAGATCGAAGGACAGGCCGCCCAAAAGCGAACGGCTCTGGCTGGCATCATAGGTCAGCGCCAACGGGCCGGTGGGCGCACCGGCGTCGAACTGAAAGCGATCCAGCCGCTCGTCATTGAGAACGGCACCCAGGCGTATGCGCAGATTGTCCGCCGGCGCGAAGGTGATGCCGGTATAGCGGCCGCCATTGGCCAACGCGGTGTAAGGCGCGGTCACCGCCGACAGGAACGGCGAAGCGGCGCTGTCGCCGAAACGGGTGGCGACGTCCAGCCCCTTGCCGAAATCCAGCGCCAGGCTGGGCGACAGAAGCACACTGGACGCCAAGGATGATGGTCCCGCCACACTCGCGAATGCGGGATTTGTCCCCGTCAGCGACGCCGCGACGATGGGCTGCACCGCGCCGCCGGACAGACCCGGGGCGGAAAGTTCGTAAGCCGAAAGTGTGCGCGAAGCGCCGAAGGATTGCAGGCTGAGCGTACGGTCGGCCGCAAGCACCGGCGCCGCCGCCACACACATGGCGGCAAACCCCGCGGCCAGAACCGCAGCGTGCCTGAGACTACCCATTGCCTACCCCGGACGGGGCCCCTCTGTTAGAGAAGGAAAACTACCAGACGGGGCCGGTTTGATCCAAGGAAAACCAGGGTTTTTCTGCGGCTTTCGGGCCACAGCCGGGCCTACAAGGCCGGCAGGACGTCGGACGCCACGGCTCCATTGAAATAATATTTCAAAATTCATCCTAGAAGTTGCGCTGGACGTGGAATCCCATCAACGCCCCGTTGTTGAGCCCGCGATGCTCGACTTGGGCCAGGGGGACATGCCCCCCGCAAGCCGCCATAAAGATCGCGGTCCCGGAATTGGGTGCTTTGGGCCAGATCCTTGCCGAACAGGCGCAAAGTCCATTCCGGCACCGGCTGGATCGCGATGAACGGAATTCCCTGTCAGAAATTGCGCTGAATATTGAGGCCGAATATCGCGCCATTGTTCAGGGCGCGGTGCTCCACCTGGCTCAAGGTCGCGCTGCCTCTGAGCCCGCTATAGATTTCGCGGTCGCGGAAGGAGCCGCTTTGCGCCACGTTATCGGCAAATATCCGGAACGCCCATTCTGGAGTCGGCTTATATTCCACAAAGGCGTCCAGTTTTACACCGCGATGGGTATCTGTCACTTCGTTGATCCGATACTCCCGTTTATGGGCGTCGGTGCGGAAATTGACGCCCAGCCTCAGATCGTATTCCGGCAGATCGTAGGTGACATCTATCTCGGTTGCGAAAGGCTTGTCGCCGTCGATACGGCGCTTTTGGCCGGTGGCGGGATCGCGGACCTCGGTGTACAGCAATGTCATCTCGCCATTCACCGTCACGCCGCTCAGCCCTATTGCGTCCAAGGGCAGAATCCAGTTGGCCGCCAGCATATCGCGGCGTCCGCTGCCGATATTGCCCACCGCATTGAAAAAACGTCCGCCGGAAAAAACCGGGATATTGTCCACCACATGGGAAATGAACTCCCGCCGCGCTTCCAAGGTCAGCGAAGCGCGCTGCCAGAACCGGTATTCCCAGGTCAGTGACAGAAGCGTGGTGCGATCCGGTTCCAGGTTCTGATTGCCGGCGTTGATGACATTGCTGTTGAGCGAGGCCGAGCTGGCAAAATCCTGGAAATCCAGCTGTCCCACCACCCGCTCCGCCAAAAAGCGCAGCTCATGGCTTTCGGCCGGCTTCCAGGTCGTCAGCCAGCGCGGTTTCAGGAAAGACAAATCCTTGACCGGGTTATTGCCGCCACGATGGGTCAGGGTGGATATTTCGTAGCGCGCGCCCATTTCGGTGACCAGAATGGGATTTATGCGCCAAGTGGTCGCGCTGAAAAATTCCGCGCGCCGTTCTTCCACCCGAAGATTGGAGGCCGGAAGAATGACGGGCGCGCCGTTCTGGGTAAGAGTGTTGCGGCTGTGCAGAACATTGATGGCGCCTTCCACCCCGTTCTCCAGCTGCCAATCTCCGGATTGGTATTGCCAGGCCAGCCGGCCCACATCCTCACGATGGGTGGAGCGGTCGCGGGAGATTTCGGTGTCGATAACCGTCATGGTCTGGCTGATCTCATCCTGTTCTTCGGTGCGATGCACCGCAAACAGATTGAGCGTGCCCCAAGCTCCGATGGGGCGCTTATAGTCCAACCGCGCCTCGCCATTGCGAACCCGGCCGCTCTCCAATCCGGACGATGAGGCCGGGGCCGGGAAATAGATGTCCTCGCGGACAAGGGAATATTCCCGCTGTTGCTTCAGCACGGCGCCAAAGGCCATGTCGCCTCCCCATACCGGCTGGCGATAGGTGGCGCTCAGTTCCGCGAAATTCTTCAATTCGGGAAAGGCATAGGCCGACAGCCGGACCGGCGTGCCGTCGGGCAGGAAACGGCCACGGGTGCCGAAGCCGCGCCCCCCCTCCATCTCCCGGCCATAGCTGGCGGACACATCCAGAACCGATTCCGCGCCCTGCCGTGTCAGGTTCAAAGCCATGCGGTGGCCGGTGGCATTGAAATGGGTGATGGTGCCTTCCAGTTCGGCACGGCCATGCAGGGATAGGTCCTGCTTGCGCACGACATTGGCCAACACGGCATAGCCGTGCATGTCGGCGGCGGCGCGGATCAATTCGATATGATCCACTTGCGATGCCGAGATGCGGCGCAACAGGTCTTCAACGCCTTCTTCCTTGCTGGTGGGCAGTTGGCCGTCGATCAGCACATTGCCGACGGTGCCGGAAAAACCGCGGATGTCGGAATCGCCTTCCTGAACGCGGAAGCCGGGCAGCAGTGCCATCATGTCCAAGGCGGTGGTAGGCTGATTGGCCGCGAAATAGCTGGGCGGATAGCTGGTCACGCCTTCCTGGGCGACGGCGGGGCCGGCCAGCAATAGCAAGGCCAAGAGCAAGGGGAGGATTGAGCGCATGACCGGCTTTTCGCCCAAACCGGCCTATACCAGTCCGGCGGGACCCGTCAGGCAAATGTCAGCTCCCGTCAGCAGCGCGTCAGGGCTTATGCCCTAGATTGTACCGGCAACCTGCTGCAACATGGCATGGGATGATAAAGCTGCTGCTGGTTTTTCTGCTGGCCTTCGCCACGGCGCTAACGTGGTACGGGGCGGATGGCGCTGCCGCGCGAGACCGTGACTCGTCCTCGTCCAGCAATTCCTCGTCCACATCGGACACCAGCACGCATTCGGACCAGGACAAGGCCCGCGACGCGGTGCGCAAGGGCAAAATCATGCCCTTGACCGCCATCCTGGAGATTGTCGCCAAGCGCGAGCCCGGCACGGTGATGGAGGTGGAGCTAGAAACCAAGCGCGGCAAGCTCATCTATCGCCTCGAAGTGCTCACCGACAGCGGACGGCGGCGCGAAATCCGGCTGGATGCGCGCAACGGCGACGTGCTGTGGGCGGGAGACGATTGATGCGGGCGCTGGTGGTGGAAGACTCCCCCGACGTCGCCGAACATGTCGCCGAGGCGCTGGTGGCGGCGGGATTTGTGGTCGATCAAGCCCGCGACGGCGAGGATGCCTGGTTTCGCGGCGACACCGAAAATTATGACGCGGTGATCCTGGATCTGGGCCTTCCCAAACTCGATGGACTGTCGGTGCTCAAGCGCTGGCGCAGCGCCGACCGGCTGTTTCCGGTGCTGATCCTCTCGGCGCGCGGCGACTGGATCGAAAAAGTCGAAGGCATTGAAGCCGGCGCCGACGACTATCTGGGCAAGCCCTTCGAAATGGGCGAATTGGTGGCGCGGGTGAAAGGATTGGTGCGCCGCGCGGCGGGCCGCGGCGCCAGCATGATGCGGTTCGGCGCCCTGTCGCTGGACACCACGCGCATGGCCGCCAGCGTCAATGGCGTGGCGATCAAACTATCGCCGCTGGAATACCGGCTGTTGAACTATCTGGCGCATCATGCGGGGCGCCCGGTTTCGGCGGGCGAAATTGCCGATCATCTCTACGGGCTTTCGGAGTTGGCCGACGTCAATGCCGTGGAAGCATTGGTCGCGCGGCTGCGCAAGAAATTGGGGGCGGAGACGATCGAAACCCGGCGCGGTTTCGGTTATCTGCTGGAGTGCGGGGCGTGAATATCCGCTCGCTTCGCCTGCGGCTGCTGGCCGGCGCGGCAATCGCCATCCTGGTGTCCCTGGCCGCCGCCTGGCTGGTGATGTCGATCCTGTTTCAGCGCCATCTGGAGCGCCGCGAAATCGAGGAGCTGGACCGCCAGGCGATTCCGCTGATCGCCGGCCTGCAAGTGGACGCCAAAGGCGCCCTGTCGCTTACCACCCAGCCGTCCGATCCGCGTTTCTCGCGCGCGGGCGGCGGACTCTATTGGCAGGTTACCAGCCAATATGGGCGGCTGCGGTCGCGTTCGCTATGGGATCAGGAACTCAAGACCGGTTCCGGTCACGACGGCAAATATAGCTGGCAAAGCCGCAGCGAGCGCGGACCCTTCGAGCCGGAAATCCTGCTCCTGGAACGCCGCCTGACCATCGCGGGCGGACATCAGGTGATCGTCCAATTGGCCGAAGACCAAAAATCGGTGCGCGCCGCCCGCGCGGAATTCGGTTTTGAGCTCTTCCTGTTTCTTGGCGCCTTGTGGCTGGTCTTGTCGGGCGCCGCGGCGCTGCAGGTGCAACTGGGCCTCAAACCGCTGGAGCGGTTGCGCGATGCCTTGCGGGCCTTGCGGCTCAATCCGTCGGAACGCCTGGCGGTGGCGCAGCATCCCCCGGAAGTCGAGCCCCTCACCCGCGCCATCAACCAGCTGGCGGAAACCCGCGAACAGGATCTGGCGCGGGCGCGGCGGCGATCGGCGGACCTGGCGCATGGCTTGAAAACACCCTTGTCGGTCTTGGCGGCGGAAAGCCGCAAGCTTCGGGCGCGGGGCGACGCGGACATGGCCGATGGACTGGACCGCGCCATCGCCGCCGCCGGGGCCGCCATTGAAGCGGAGCTGGCGCGCGCCAAGGCCGCCGCCGCGCGCCAGAGCGTCAGTCCGGAAGCCGTGCCCGCGCGGCTGGTCGCCGAGCGGGTGGTGAGCGTGGTCGAACACACCGAAGCCGGCGCGAAGCTGGCTTTTGCCGTGGATGTGCCCGACACGCTGACGGTGCCGGGGAGCGCGGAAGAATTGTCGGAGATCATCGGCGCATTGACCGAAAATGCCGCCCGCTATGCCCGCCGCCAGGTGCGCATTGCGGGAGACAAGAACGAGGAATGCATGCAGCTCCGCGTCGAGGATGACGGTCCCGGGCTGGAAGACTGGCGCGCCGAACAGGCGCTGGTGCGCGGCCAGCGGCTGGATGAAACCGGTTCGGGCCATGGACTGGGCCTGTCGATTGCGCGCGATCTGGTGGAGGCGCGTGGCGGCAGTATCGCGCTCAAACGCTCCAAGCTGGGCGGCTTGGAAGTGGAGATGCTCTGGCCCTTGGCTTGAAGCGGCTGGCGGGCGAGTTCTCCTGCGCGGAAAGAATAAAGTGCCTCTCCGGCGACGTCGAAATTCCCCGCTCCCCGGTCCTTGCAACCGCTCCGCCAAAGCGCCAATCTACGCGGCAAATTTGGGGAGTAAAGTCCATGAAAACAGTACTAGTCACCGGTTTCGTCATCCTGGCTTCCACCGCCGCCTTCGCCCAATCGGGCGGCCAGTTGGCCGTGCAACAAGGCAGCAACACCCAGACCTATGATGTGCCAGCGGGTAGCAAGGCCCAGACCGTCATCATCACGACCCGCGACCTAAAGGATGGGGAGAGCACCACGCCACACATGCATTACGGGGTGGAGATGACCCAGCTGGTCACCGGGACGTTTGAATGTTACCTGAAGGGCCTGCCCATGAAGCTGGTCAAGGCTGGCGAAAGCTTCATGATCCCGCGCGAGGTGCCGCATGATTGCCGACCGCAGCCTGGCAGTCCGCCGGCGCACCTGGCGGTGACCCTGGTGATTGACAAGGGCACCCCGCCGCGCACCCCGGTCAGCGATGT
>DATEIA010000014.1:0-7174 GCA_035279305.1 Rhizomicrobium sp. | reverse complement strand
GGATTCGGCGCCGTCCAGGCCGAAACGCTTGGTGCCGACAAAGCGGTTGGAGGCGAATTTCTCGAAACCCTCCGCCTCGATCAGCTTGTTGAGGATCGCCTTCTTGCCTTCGGGCGTGAAATTGACCGCGTCGCCCTCGATCCGGCGCTGTAGCCAGGTCTTCTGTTCCGCATCGTTGATATGCATGAACTCATAGCCGATGCGGCCGCAATAGATGCTGCGCAACTTGTCCAGCAATTGGCGCGGCGTGGCGCTGGTGAAACCCAAAATGCCGTCGACATAGACGGCTGCGTCCAGCGCCGGGCCTTCGAACTGATACTGTTTGGGGTCCAGGGTCGGCTGCGGCGTGCGCGGGGTGATCTTCAGGGGATCCAGATCGGCTTCCAGATGCCCGACCATGCGATAGGCGCGGATCATCTGGACCGCGTGGATGGAATGTTTTGCTGCGTCGGTGGTGTCCGCTGCCGGCGCAGCCTGTTTGGCGGCCTTGGCCCCCGAAGCCTTCGGCGTAGGGGGCTCCTGGCCGGTAAGCGCGGCGATCAAATCGTCCTTGGCAAAGCCGGGCCGGCTGTCGCGCTTCCAGGTGGGACCACGGCCCAGCTGGGTTGGGGTCAATCCCTGGTCGCCGACTTGCGAGAAATAGGCCTGCCAGTCCTGATCCACCGAAGCGGGGTTGGCCAGCCAGGCGGCATACATCTGCTCGACATAGGCGGCGTTGGTGCCGTTGAGGAAGGAGGTGGCTTCGAAAATCTCATTCGAAGCGCGATGCATCCGGTCTGCGGGGGATTGTTCTGTCATATCAAACGCTTACGGGGCGGCTTGTTGGGCCTTTCCCCTTCCTGGTGGCGCGTCGTTCGTGGCGGTGGGTGGTAGCGCCTTCTGCAAGGCGATTCAACGCCAAATGCGGTTAATATGGGCTCAATAACCCGGCAAAACCAGGGCAACGGCTGGGCCGCGAGCGCATGCCCGCGACGCCCTATTTTTGGGCCTCGAAATGACGGCGCGATGACGGGAAGGACTACTTGCCGTTCAGGAGGTCCATCAGCGTCGTACCCAACGCCGCCGGGTTCGGTGAGACGCGGATACCCGCGGCCTTCATCGCCTCGATCTTGCTGTCGGCGCCGCCCTTGCCGCCCGAAATGATGGCGCCGGCATGGCCCATGCGGCGGCCCGGCGGGGCGGTGACGCCGGCGATAAAGCCCACCATGGGTTTTTTGACCTTGGAATGTTTGATAAAGTCGGCGGCGTCTTCCTCGGCGCTGCCGCCGATTTCGCCGATCATGATGATGGATTGGGTTTCGGGATCGGCCAAAAGCATTTCCAGCACATCGATATGCTCGGTGCCTTTCACCGGATCGCCGCCGATGCCCACACAGGTGGTCTGGCCCAGGCCGACCGCGGTGGTCTGCGCCACTGCTTCATAGGTCAGGGTGCCGGAGCGCGAGACGATGCCCACGCTGCCGCGCTTGTGGATATGGCCGGGCATGATGCCGATCTTGCATTCGCCGGGCGTGATCACGCCGGGACAGTTGGGTCCGATCAGCCGCGACTTGGAGCCCGACAGCGCACGCTTGACCTTGACCATGTCCAGCACCGGAATGCCTTCGGTGATGCAGACGATCAGCGGCACTTCCGCATCGATCGCTTCCAGGATGGCGTCGGCGGCGAAGGGCGGCGGCACATAGATGGCGCTGGCATCGGCGCCGACTTTTTCGCGTGCTTCGCGCACGGTGTCGAAAACGGGAAGGCCCAGATGCGTCGAGCCGCCTTTGCCCGGGGTGGTGCCGCCCACCATCTTGGTTCCGTAAGCGATGGCCTGTTCGGAATGAAAGGTTCCTTGATTGCCGGTGAAGCCCTGGCAGATCACCTTGGTGTTCTTGTCGACGAGAATGGACATTATTTCGAACCCTTCACGGCCTTGACCACCTTCTCGGCGGCATCGGCGAGATTGTCGGCGCTGGTGATGGCCAGGCCCGATTTGGCCAGGATCTGCTTGC
Organism: Rhizomicrobium sp.; assembly: GCA_035279305.1. Taxonomy (GTDB): domain Bacteria; phylum Pseudomonadota; class Alphaproteobacteria; order Micropepsales; family Micropepsaceae; genus Rhizomicrobium. The sequence continues at coordinate 5,177 of DATEIA010000014.1, read as the reverse complement.
CCAATTCGACATTGGTGCCTTCCAGCCGCACCACCAGCGGTACGCTCAGCGAAATTTCCTTGGCGGCGGCGATGATGCCTTCGGCGATGATGTCGCATTTCATGATGCCGCCGAAGATATTGACCAGGATGCCCTTTACGTTCGGGTCGCTGACGATGATCTTGAAGGCCTGGGTGACCTTCTCCTTGGTGGCGCCGCCGCCCACATCCAGGAAGTTGGCCGGCTCGCTGCCGTAAAGCTTGATGATGTCCATGGTCGCCATGGCCAGACCGGCGCCGTTGACCATGCAGCCGATCTCGCCATCCAGTTTGATATAGGACAGGTCGTATTTGCTGGCTTCCACTTCCGCCGGGTCTTCCTCGTCCAGGTCGCGCAGCGCCTGCACATCCTTGTGGCGGTAGAGCGCATTGTCGTCGAAGTTCAGCTTGGCATCCAGGCAGATGATGTTGCCGTCCTTGGTGACCACCAGCGGATTGATTTCCAACAGGCTCATATCCTTGGCCAGGAAGGCCTCGTACAGCGCCTTGACCACTTTGCCGATCTGCTTGGCCTGCTCGCCCTTCAGGCCCAAGGCGACGGCGATCTCATTGCCGACATAGGGCGAATAACCGGCCGCCGGTTCAATCTGAAACGTATGAATCTTCTCCGGCGTCTTGTGCGCCACGTCCTCAATGTCCATGCCGCCTTCGGTGGAGACGATGAAGGCGATGCGGCTGGTGGCGCGGTCCACCAGCGCCGACAGATACAATTCGCGCTCGATCGCCGAGCCGTCTTCGATATAGAGCCGCTTGACCAGCCGGCCCGCCGGTCCGGTCTGATGGGTGATCAGGGTCATGCCCAAAATCCGCTGAGCTTCCTTTTTCACCTCTTCGATGGACTTGACGACCTTGACGCCGCCGCCCTTGCCCCGGCCGCCGGCATGAATCTGGGCCTTCACCACCCAGACCGGTCCGCCCAATTCTTGTGCCGCGGCGACCGCTTCCTCCACCGTGAAGGCGGGCTTGCCTTTGGGGACCGGCACGCCGAATCCGCGCAGCACGTCCTTCGCCTGATATTCGTGTATATTCATGGAGTTAGGCCCATATGGAGGAAGAAGCGGGGGCACAATAGCAGTGAAAAAGCCAGGTGCAACGCGGCAGATGGCCCAAAAAGGGGCGGGCTGACCCGCCGCCGAAGCATCGCTGACGTCCATCCCGTGTTGAAACGGCACAGCTTAAGGCTGGCACGGCTTTCGCTGGGTTCCTTGGGCAGGACCGCAAACCGTTCCGTTACGGAGCAGTGCGGCCCGCAAGGAACAGCGTCGCGTGAGCAAGGTCAGCCGGGTCATGAAGCACAAAAACTCGCATCTGCTGGTAGGATATTGGAGCCGGTTGCGCCGGGGCCGTCAGGTCCCTTTTCAGGGCGATATCGATCCGCGCGACATCAAACGCCTGCTCTCTTATGTTTTCATCCTGGACTGCGAAAATCCTGCCCGCCCGGTCTATCGTCTTGCCGGCACCGCGCTGTGCGAGCGTTTTGGTTTTGAACTCAAGGGCACCAGCTTCCTGGCCCATTGGGAATCCCGCTCCAGCCTGTCGTTGACATCGCTGCTGCAGCAGGCGCTGAAGGCGGCGCAGCCTATCTGCCTGTCTTCCATCGCCGCCACCGCCGACAATGGCATGGTGGAGCTGGAAACCATTCTGACGCCGGTGTCCCTGGACGGCGGCGCGCCGACACGTTTCTTCGGCATGGTGCAGATGTTGGGCGATCCCACGCCGCTTTTGGGCCGCTCCATCGCCTATGAAAGATTGATGGGCACGCAACTGATCCAGGAAGACGAACCGTTGCCGGCTGTTGACCTGCACACACCGCCGCCGCCACCGCCGCCCGCCAGGCCTATGCGCAGCCATCCCAAGGCGCCCTATTTGCGCCTGGTGGTGTCGCGCGAAAGGCCGCGCCTGCTGAATTTCGGCTCCGGCGATCTCCTGGAAAACATGCTGGTCCTGTTCAATCGCTGGCATGCCGCCAACAATGAAGATCTAATCCGCAAGCTGTGATTCCCGGCTACGGCCGCGGCGGCGTGCTGGTAGACGGCGCGTTCAGGTCGGGCCGCGGTCCCGGAATTTCCTTGGTCGAAGGATTATCCACCGGATCGTTGCGCAGAATATCGCGGTCCAGCCGCGCCGCGCTGTTCTTCCTTTGCAGATAGGGAATTTCGTAAGCTTCGACTTTGGCGCGATAGGCTTCGAAGGCGGCGGTGTCCTGCGGGTCACGCTTGTCGCAGCGCTCCGCCGGCAGTCGGGCCTGCTCCTGGCACCACAGGTCGAAATTCATTTGCGTGACCTGGTAGTTGCCCCCGCGCTGCGCCAGCGCGGGTTCCGCGGGCGCGGCCAGAAGTAAGACGGCAAGAAGAGACCGTTTCATGTCCCGACACTAAGCGCTTTGCGCGGCGATGGACAGGCGCAAAAACAATGGCCCGCGCCTTTTATGGCGCGGGCCAGGTTCATAACGACCGCAATCTTAATGATTACGGCTGCAACGCAATCACGGTGCGGCGGTTCTGGGCTTCTTTGACACCGTCTTCGGTCTGAACCGCGAGATCGGTTTCGCCCACGCCGCTGGCATGCAGTGCGTTGCGGCGCGCGCCCATCTGCACCAGGGCTTCCACCACCACATTGGCGCGGCGAACCGAAAGCTTCTGGTTGTAATCGGACGGCCCCGACGTGTCGGTGTGACCCACGATGGTAATGTTGCTCTGGCCGCCGGAGCGCGCCGTGGCGATCACATCATCCAGCACCTTGAGCTGCTCGGCCTTGAGGGTCCAGGAGTCGAAGTCGAAATAAACCGTGTAGTTGGACGCGGCGGGTGCCGGCGCCGGAGCGGGTGCTGGCGCGGGGGCCGGGGCGGGCGCTGGCGGCGGCGCCGGCCGGGCGGCGGTTTCCAGCCGGACCAGCGAGGAATCCAGCGCGGTCTTGCAGGCCTGGCTGGCGGCGGTGGCGCTGGACACGGTGCCGTACAGCACCCAGCAGTCATAATCGGCCTGGGCGCGGGCGGCCTGTTCGGGGAATTGTTCCTTGCCGGCGGCCAGGGCCCGTTCCAAGCGGGCGCGGATGGTGGCTTGGGCCGGACCGGCAGCGGCTTCCAGTTCAGGCTCGGTGCCCGAATTGGCAAGATCGGCCTTGGTGGTGAAGGCATTGGCCAGCAGATCGCTGGACGTCTCGCTGCTGGAGAAGGGGTTCAGCGAATCCCAGAAGGAGGATTCGGCGGCCGGTTCGGCGGGAAGGGCAGCGGCCTGACCGGATAAGTCACTGTAATCCTTTGACAAAGCTTGGGTAAAGGGCGTGCCTATGGCCTCTTCGTCGCTGCTGGAACAGGCTGCCAGACCGGCCGCCAGAATACCGGCCGCGACAAGCATGACGAGGCGGCGGCTCTGGCCGCCGGAAGCTCCAAGAAAGCGCATATATCCGTCCCCACTGGCGGCCTTGGTGTCAGGGCCCCAGCCCCGCCCTTGCCGCGAAAATTACCCGTCTTTCCTATAGCGCGGCAGGCAGAGGGGAAAAAGGCCCCTGTCCCAAAATGCTTGGCGTAAAATGACAGGCCGTAAACGATACCGGCGCCCGGAAAATGCGGCGATCGGTGGCTCTTGCCAGGATTTGGTAACCTCCTGTTGAGCCCTCTGGGGGTAAAACGGGACCAGGAATTAACAATTGAGGCTGGCCCATGCAGGGCTTGGCGGACACCATGAAGGACGCAGGAGGCGAGAAGACGGGTGCCGAACGGCGCCGTTTCCGCCGCGTCAAGGTCGATATTCCGGGGCGTCTGTTCATTCCCGCCGACAGCCGTGAGGCGCGCTGCACCATCTCCGACCTGTCGCCGGGCGGCGCGGCTATTACCTGCGAGATCGTTCCGGAGACCGGCACCTCGGTGGTCCTGTATGTCGACAGCTTCGGCCGCTTCGAGGGCAATGTGGTGCGCTGTGACGATGGCGGCTTCGGGGTCTCGTTTGTCTGCACGCCGTCCAAGCGCGAACGCACCGCCGAACAGTTGATCCTGTTCCTGAACAAGACCTTGGTGGATGACAATGTGCTGCGCCGCCATGAACGTTCCAGCCAGAAGGGCTTCGCCAAATTCACCCGCGCCGATGGCCAGATCGTCCATTGCGAAGTGACGGATATCTCCGTCGGCGGCGTGTCGCTGAAAACCGACGTCAAGCCGCCAATCGGCGAGTTTGTCCTGATCGCCCAGATCGCGGGCCGGGTGGCGCGTCATCACAATAACGGCATCGGCATCGAGTTTGTCGGCCAGGAAAAATCCAATCACGAGCCCGCGCACCAGATCAACCTAGTGCGCCGTTAGAGCCTCATTTTCCAGGGATTTCAGCGCAAGCTTTGAATCTGACTGGAGGCCAACATGAGCTTGGCGACGGAAAGTTCACCGCTGGCTTCCAGGGCATTGAGAAAAGCGCGGGTGCGCTCCAACGCTTCGCCCTGGGTCCTGGCCCAATCTTGAACGCCGTATCCGTTTTTCAACAGGTTGGCGGCGATGCTGCGCTGGGATTGAGACAGATCGTCCATCAGCCGGCGCAGCGCCAGCCGGTCCCAATGTTCCGGAGGGGCGAACTTGCCGGCGAGCGTGCGCAGCCGGTCCAGTCCCAGCACCTCGCCCAGCGCAAAATAAAGCGGCGCCACTTTGCCGGGCGCGGCTTGCGACTCGTGCGCCAGAAGCGCCACGTCCAGCGCCGCCGCCAGCGGACCCAGAAGCGCCAAGTCGCGCGCCAGGTCTTCGGGAACGCCAGCCCCTGACAGTTCCGCGATACGCGCCAGGTCCGGCGCGGTCATGGCATAACTTTCCCGCAGCGCCTCCACCCCGGCGCGATATTGCGCCACGGTGTCGGCGATCGGCGCCTGTGCCGGCACATGGCTCAGCAACCAGCGGCTGGTGTAGCGGAATTGATCGGCGATTTCGGCATAGAGCGCGGTCTGCACGCCGGCGTCCAGCTTCAGGTCCAGCGCGTCAATGCGGGCTTTCAACGCCGACAATCCAAAGACGCCGTCGCTGAGCACAAAACCACGCGCCACTTCGGCGCTGCCAAGGCCGGTAACCTCGCGGGCGCGCAGCACAAACACCGGTCCCGCAAGATTGACGATGGCGTTGATCAACACGGTGGAGACGATTTCGCGCTTCAGCCGGTGGCGTGC
>DATEIA010000013.1:0-16847 GCA_035279305.1 Rhizomicrobium sp. | reverse complement strand
TCTTCACATATTCGGGAACCTTGTCGACGCTGCCGATCTCCATCAGCATCTTCAGCGCCGCCTCATTTGCGCCGCCATGGGCGGGGCCCCACAAGCAGGCGATGCCGGCGGCGATGCAGGCAAACGGGTTCGCACCCGACGAGCCCGCGAGGCGAACGGTCGAGGTCGATGCGTTCTGCTCGTGATCGGCGTGCAGGATGAAGATCGTATCCAGCGCCTTCGCGAGCACCGGGTTGACCTTGTACTCTTCGCAGGGGACCGCGAAGCACATCCGCATGAAGTTCTCGGTGTAGCCAAGATGGTTCAGCGGATACACGAAGGGCTGGCCGATATAGTACTTGTAGGCCATGGCCGCGATGGTCGGGATCTTAGCGATCAGACGGTGGCTCGCGACCTCGCGCTGATGCTTGTCCGTGATGTCGGTGGAGTCGTGATAGAAGGCCGACAGCGCGCCGACCACGCCGCACATGATCGCCATCGGATGCGCGTCGCGGCGGAAGCCGCGGAAGAAGGTCGCCAACTGCTCATGCACCATGGTGTGGCGGGTGATGGCATAGGTGAACTTGTCCATCTGGCTGGCATTGGGCAGTTCGCCATGCAGGAGCAGATAACAGCTTTCCAGGAAGCTGGAATGTTCGGCCAGATCGCCGATGGAATAGCCGCGATATTGCAGGACGCCCTTGTCGCCATCGATGAAGGTGATGTTGGACTCGGTCGAGGCGGTGGAGGTAAAGCCGGGATCGTAGGTGAAGATGTCCGCTTGGTCGTAAAGCTTGCGGATATCCAAGACATTGGGGCCCTGGCTGCCGGCAAAGACCGGGAAGGCATAATCCTTCCCGCCATAGTTGAGCTTGGCGGTTCCCTCGGGCTTGATCTTGCTTTCTCTCATGGCCAATTCCCCCATTTTGCACTGCAATAAAGCCACGCTTTTGACGGTTCGTCACGTGGTTTGATAACAACAAAGATTATGGTTTCACCCTGTGTAAGCCCTTATCCGGACTAGGGATTCCTCCCGGCCCAACAGCGCCAGCATCTCGAACAAGGGCGGCGAGGAGGCCTTGCCGGTCAAGGCGGCGCGCAAGGGCTGCGCCACCTGGCCCAATTTGAGTCCTTTGGCATCCGCCAAGCCGCGCGCGGCGGCTTCCAAGTTGGTGGCGCCCCAGTCGGTGGCTTCCAGCGCCGGCAGGGTTTCGGCCAGGATGGCGCGGGCCTCCGGCGTGAGCAGCTTGGCGGCGGCTTCGTCCAAAGTGCGGGGGCCATCGGTGAAGAGGAAGTCCGCGCCCAGGATCAGTTCGACCAGGGTCTTGGCCCGCTCTTTCAGGGACGGCATGGCGGCTTGAAGACGTTCGCGCGCGGTCATGCCGAGGACGCGCGGCGGTGTCTCGCGCGACAAAAATCCGGTGACTTCCGCCACCAGGGTCGCGTCGGTACTCTCACGAATGTAGTGGCCGTTGAGATTGTCCAGCTTCTTGTAATCCATCCGCGCCGCGCTCTTGCCGATGGAGTCCAGGTTGAACCATTCGATCGCCTGGGCGGTGGAGATGATCTCGTCATCGCCATGGCTCCAGCCCAGCCGCAGCAGATAGTTGCGCATGGTCTCGGGCAGATAGCCCATGTCGCGATAGGCCTCGACCGCCAGGGCGCCATGGCGCTTGGAAAGCTTGGCGCCGTCGGGGCCGTTGATCAGGGGCAAATGGCCATAGACCGGCACCGGCGCACCCATGGCCTCGATCAATTGGAGTTGACGTGCGGCATTGTTGAGATGGTCGGCGCCGCGAATGACATGGGTAATGCCCATATCGAAATCGTCCACCACCACCGCCAGCATGTAGGTGGGGGTGCCGTCCGAGCGCAGCAGAACCATGTCGTCCAGCTGGGTGTTTTCGAACCGCACATGGCCCAGCACCTGATCATGGACGATGGTTTCCCCGTCCTGGCGGGCTTTGAGCCGCACGACAAATGGTTTGCCCTGTTGTTCGGGGCCGGGATTACGCATCCGCCAGCGCCCGTCATAGCGCATGGGCTTTCCCGCCGCCTTTTGCTCTTCGCGCATTTGGGTGAGTTCTTCGGCGGTGGCGTAACAGCGATAGGCCTTGTCTTCCGCCAGAAGCTTTTCAGCCACTTCGCGGTGGCGGGCGGCGCGGGCGAATTGGTAAATCACCTCGCCGTCCCAGTTCAGCCCCATCCAGGTCATGCCAGCCAGAATGGCGTCCACCGCTTCGGGGGTGGAGCGTTCGCGGTCGGTATCCTCGATCCGCAAAAGGAATGTGCCGCCGGTGTGGCGGGCATACAGCCAGTTGAACAAAGCGGTGCGGGCGCCGCCGATATGCAGCATGCCTGTGGGCGAGGGGGCGAAGCGCAGGACGGGTTTGGTGTTTTCAGCCATGATCGGAGGGACTTAGAGTAGTGTGAGGCGCGACCGCAAGGGCAGATCGGTCCAGTGGACCGATCTGAGCGCCGAACGCGCCGAGCAATAGCGAGGCGCCGGGGCAAAATGAATGCTTTTTCAGGGCGAATTTGCCGCGGAGCGCGACCGCTGGCCTTTATGGCTGCCGGTGGCGCTGGGCGCAGGTTCCGCGGCCTATTTCGCGCTTCCCGCCGAGCCGCCGGTCCTCATTGCCGGGATCGCACTGGTCCTGACCTGGGCCTCGGCGACCCTGGCGATCTTGGGGCGCGCGCGCTGGCGGTTCGCGTTCCTCTGGGCTTTGCTGGCGGCACTGCTGCTGGGTTTTGGCCTAGCCAAGTTGCGCGAAACCCGCGTTCACACGCCCATATTGGAGCGTGGGGTGGTGGCGCATCTCACGGGGCGGCTGGTCTCGCTGGAGCCGCGCGAAAAAGGCGTGCGGGCCATACTGGAGGAAGTCCGCTCCGGCGGGCTTGATCCTTTGCCGCGCCGGGTACGGATCGCGATGCGTGCCCCAAGCACGCAACAGAGCGCGGATTTCCAGCCCGGCGACTGGCTGAGTTTGACGGCGCGGCTGGATACACCGCCCGGACCCAGCGAGCCGGGCGCCAACGATCTGGGACGGAGTCTGTATTTTCAATCCATCGGGGCGGTGGGTTTTTCCTATGGCAGGGCGCACGCCGTGCCACCCGCGCATCCGCCGGCTTTTGGCCAACGCATCGGCGATGCGGTGGAAAGATTGCGCCTTGCGATGACACAGCGCATCCAGACGGCGCTGCCCGGCAGCACCGGCGGCATCGCCGCGTCCCTGATCACCGGCGAACGCGGCGGCATAGCTGAGGAGGATGAGGAGGCGCTGCGCGATGCCGGCCTGGCGCATATCCTGGCCATCTCGGGATTGCAGATGGCGATGGTGGGCGGCGGCATCTTTTGGCTGTTGCGTGCCCTGCTGGCCGCGATACCGGCGCTGGTGCTGCACTATCCGATCAAGAAATGGGCGGCGGTGGGTGCGCTGGCGGGTTCTATTTTCTATTTGACCATCAGCGGCGCGGCGCCGTCGGCGGTGCGGGCCTTTGTGATGTTTGCCACCGTGATGCTGGCGGTGCTGCTGGACCGGCCGGCGCTGACCATGCGGTCGCTGGCGCTGGCGGCCGCGATCCTTCTGGTGCTGCAGCCCGAAGCGATCGCGGATCCGGGGTTTCAGATGTCTTTCGCGGCCGTGGCCGGCCTGGTGGCGGTGGCGGAATGGGAAGGCCAGCGCGAGCGGGCGGCACCGCGCGGCGCGCTCTATCGCTATGTCCATGGGACGGTGATGACCAGCCTGATCGGCAGTCTCGCCACCCTGCCTTACGCGCTATTTTATTTCGAACGCGCCACCCATTACGGCGTGCTGGGCAATCTGATCGCCATGCCGGTGATGGGCTTTTGGGTGATGCCGGCGGCGGCGCTGTCGGTGGTGTTGATGCCGCTGGGGCTCGATGGCTTTGGCTTGCATCTGTTGGCGCGGGGCATCGAGATCATGGTGGCAAGCGGGCGTTGGGTCTCGGGACTGTCCGGCGCGGTGTCGCTGACCCCGGCCATGCCGCTTTCCGCGCTGATCCTGATTTCTCTGGGCGGAGTGTGGCTGGCGATTTGGCGGCGCGGTTGGCGCTGGCTGGGATTGGCCCCTATCGCGGCAGGGGCGCTGCTGACGGCTATCGCGCCGTTGCCTGACATGCTGGTGGCCTCGGACGCGGCCACCATCGCCATTCGCGGCGATGACGGATGGCTGCATTTTGTGCGCAAACCGCCCGACAAATATGCCGCCCGCGACTGGCTGCGGCGGGACGGCGACGGCCGCGATATCTCGCATGCGGTGGGCTTGCCGGGATTGCAATGCGACGGCGTCGGTTGTGTGGGTATGAAAGGAAAGCTTCTGATCGCCGCATCGCTGTGGCCCGAGGCGCTGCTTGAGGATTGCGCCCGCGCCCAGATCGTGGTCAGCGCGGTGCAAGCGGAAAATTGCAAGGGCCCTGGGGTGGTAATCGATCGGCGCGCGGCGGAGCAGGGCGAAGGCTGGCGCGTGTCTTTATCGCCCACGCCAACCGCCGTCAGCGTGCGCGCAACACGGGGTGATAGGCCGTGGGTGGCGAAAGACCGCCCCTCCCCTTGAGGGTGGAGGTAGCGTCAGCGTGCTGACATCGAAATTTGCGTCAGCAAATTTCGGGGAGGGGTGTATAGCAACTGCCGGACCCCTCCCCGAAAATTCTCGCAAGCTCGAATTTTCGACCCTCCCTCAAGGGGAGGGTGGAAGAGGACGTATCTCAATACCGCCTTATCAGCCCCACCAGCTTGCCCTGGACCTTGACGCGGTCGGAGCCGTAGAGCCGGGTTTCGTAGGCCGGGTTTGCGGCTTCCAAGGCGATGGAGTCGCCGCGGCGGCGCAGCCGCTTCAGGGTGGCTTCTTCATTGTCCACCAGCGCCACAATGATCTCGCCCGTGTTGGCGCTATCGGCTTCCTGGATGATCACGGTATCGCCGTCCAGAATGCCGGCGTTGATCATGGAGTCGCCGGTTACCTCCAGGGCGTAGTGATTGCCGCGTCCGATCATGCCGCTGGGCACCGGCAAATCGCCGACCTTGTTCTGCAGCGCCTCGATCGGGGTGCCGGCGGCGATGCGGCCGACCAGTGGCACACTGACGGCGCTTTCCCCGCCTTCGCCATAGCTGCGCCGGGGCGCGGGCGAACGGGCGTCGGCCATGCGGATATCGCCGCGGCCATGCCGCGTTCCGGCCCGCTGCACTTGGCTGCGGGTGGTGGCGGGACGCAGGGTTTCGGCCATGTTGTCGGGCAGCTTGAGCACTTCCAGGGCGCGGGCGCGCTTTTCCATGCGGCGCAGGAAACCGCGCTCTTCCAGGGCGGTGATCAGGCGGTGGATGCCGGACTTGGATTTGAGGTCCAGCGCCTCCTTCATTTCGTCGAAAGAGGGCGGAATGCCGCTCTCGCGCACCCGTTCATGGATGAACATCAAGAGCTCATACTGTTTGCGGGTTAGCATCGATGGTCTCCCCAACAGGCGGCTGGGCCGCCCAGAATGCCCGGCGAACAAAGCCGGTACACGGAGAATCGTTCTACTTTAGTTCCTTAGCCCCGTCAACGGACATTGCCGGCCGCTGCGCCGGCGCTGTGCCGGTTTTTTAATGCTCCAGGAACCGCGCCTGTGCTTCGCCCGTTTACATGGACGGGAGGCGGTGTTCCTCACAATGATGGAGTGTCCGATGAAGATCAGAACACTTATTTTTGCCGCCCTTGCCGGTACGGCCGCGTTGGTCGCCACGGCTGGTTCGGCTTCTGCCTATGTCGTCTGTAACCGCGAAGGCGATTGCTGGCGTACCCATGACCGTTACGACTATCGCCCCGCTTGGGGCCTGAGGGTTTATGACGATGGTTGGCGCTGGCGCGAACGCGAGCGCGACCGCTATCGCTGGCGCGATTATCACCGCGGCTATTATGGCCGTGGCGGTGTCTGGATCACGTTCTAATCCAGCAACAGATAGGGAGCGGCGGTCCTTGCGGGCCGCCGTTTTCTTTTACGTCAGTGAAAGAAGTCTTCCACCGCGCAGTTCGCGGCGCGCGCCAGTTTTCCCAACGTCGCGGGCGCGATGGTGCGAATCTTGCCGGTGAGAAAGCCCAGTATCTCGCCGGCGGGCACACCGGCGGCGCGGGCCCATTCGCTGGGGCGCAAGCGGCGGGCGATCATGAAGGCGCGGAAGGCGTCCCGCTGACGGCCGATCTCCAAGCCCGCGCCGCGGGACGCGGCAAACTTTTGAATTGGGGCGGCGACTTCGCCCATCAACACTTTCGGTTTGGCATAGCGCGAGGTGGAAACCCGCTCCGGCTGTTTGGGCACAGCATGCGGCTTTGGCGGTATGGTGGAAATCGGGCGATTCCCAGATAAATTTTCAGGCGCATCGTTGCGCGGGGTGCCGCGCATCCCGGCGGAGCGCCGGAAATTGGCTTCAGACCGCTTATCGCTCACCGGAAGCCGTTGCCCAACAGCAGCGCCGTGGCGGCGCGCACATCCTTCTGGCGCATCAGGCTTTCGCCCACCAGCACGCTGGTGACTTTTGCCCCCGCCAGCCGCTTGAGATCGGCGGGCGCGGAGATGCCGCTTTCCGCCACCACATGCACGCCGCGCGGCACCTTGGGCGCCAGCCGCAAGGTCACGCCCATATCGGTGACAAAGGTCTTGAGATTGCGGTTGTTGATGCCGATCAGGGACGCGTCCAGATCCAGCGCCCGTTCCAACTCCGCTTCGTCATGCACTTCCACCAGCGCGTCCATCTCCCAGCGCGCCGCTTCGTCCAGCAAGGCGCGGGCCTGGGCGTCGTCCAGCATGGCCATGATGATCAGGATGCAATCGGCGCCCCAGCTGCGCGCCTCGATCACCTGATAGGGCTCGATCATGAAATCCTTGCGCAGCACCGGCAGGCGGGTGACCTCGCGCGCCTGGGCGAGATATTCCGGCTTGCCCTGGAAGGACGGCTCATCTGTTAGAACAGAGAGACAGGCGGCGCCGCCTTCCTCATAGGCCATGGCCAAGGCGGGGGGATCGAAATCGGCGCGGATCAGGCCTTTCGACGGACTGGCTTTCTTGATCTCGGCGATCAGGCCGAATTCGCCGACGTCCTTTTTGTTTTGAAGCGCGGCGGCGAACCCGCGAGGGCTGTCGGCGTCGCGGGCGCGCGCCTCCAGCTCGGCGCGATCGGCCTTGGTCTTGGCCGCCGCCACTTCTTCTTTCTTATAACCCAGGATTTTGTCGAGGATGCTCATCGATTGGATGCAGTGATCAATTGATCCAGCTTTTGCTTGGCCGCGCCGCCATCCAGCGCTTGTGCCGCCAAACCCACGCCCTCTTTTACATCCTTTGCCCGCCCCGAGACCATAAGGGCGGCGCCCGCATTCAGCAGCACGATGTCGCGGTACGGGCCTTTTTCCCCGCCGAACAAGCGCTTAAGCGCCTCAGCATTATCGCCCGCCGTACCGCCTTTGATGTCAGCAAGCCGGCCGCGGTTAACACCGGCATCTTCCGGGGCGATCTGGCCCTCGGCAATCTGCCCGTTTTCCAGGCTGGCGAAATGCGTCACATCCGTGATGGTGATTTCATCCAATCCGTCGGCGCCATGCACCACCAGGGCGCGGCTCGATCCCAAGGCCTTCAGTGCCTCGGCATAGGGGCGCAGCCAGTTTCTGTCATAAATCCCTACCAATTGATGTTTCACCCGGGCAGGGGACGCCAGCGGACCCAGCAGGTTGAAGATGGTGCGCATCTTGATCTGGCTGCGCACTTTTCCCACATGGCGCATGGCCGGATGGTGAAGCTGGGCGAACAGAAAGACGATGCCGGTCTCAGCCAAAACGGCGGATGCGCGCGCCGGTTCCAGGTCGATCTTCACCCCCAGCACTTCCAATATGTCGGCGGCGCCGCTTTTGGAGGTGGCGGAACGATTGCCGTGCTTGGCCACGGCCACGCCCGCGCCCGCCACCACAAAGGACACGGCGGTTGAAATATTCAGCGTGTCATGGCCGTCGCCGCCGGTGCCGCACAGATCGATGGCGCCGTCGGGCGCGGATATGGCGCGCATGCCGGCGCGCATCGCCCGCACCGCGCCCACGATCTCCGGGACCGTGGGGCCGCGCATCGCTTGCGCCGTGAGAAAGGCGGTCAGGTCGGCTTCCGGCACCGCCCCGGACATGATGGCCTCGAACACCCGCGCGCTGGCATCGGCGTCCAGGCTGCCGCCTTCGCGCACGATGGCAAGCGCGGCGGGAAAATCCACCGAGGTACTGGTGACTTTCATGCGGGGATTTTGGCGAAATCGCGGGCGATGGCCAGGAAATTGCCCAAGAGCGCATGGCCGTTTTCCGACGCGATGCTTTCGGGATGGAACTGCACGCCATGCACGGGATGGCTCTTGTGCATCACGCCCTGGATCACGCCGTCCTCGCTGGTGGCGGTGACTTCCAGCGAGGGCGGCATCGAGGGCGGATCGATGGTGAGGGAATGATAACGGGTGGCGAGAAAATCATTGTTGAGACCGCGAAACACGCTTTTGCCGGTGTGATGCACGCGGGAAAGCTTGCCATGCATCGGCTCGGGGGCGCGCACGACCTTGCCGCCATAGACCTGGCCGATCGCCTGATGACCCAGGCAAACCCCCAGGATCGGCATGTTGCCAGCCGCCTGTTCGATCACGTCCAGGCAGATGCCCGCCTCATTGGGAGTGCAGGGACCGGGCGACAAGACGATGCCTTGGGGTTTCATCGCCAGCGCCTGCGCCGCCGAAATCTCGTCATTGCGGACGACTTTTACCGCCGCCCCCAACTCGCCCAGGTAATGGAAGAGGTTGTAGGTAAAGCTGTCATAGTTATCGATCAGGAGGATCATTCGGCACTTAACCTATTGAAATTGCAAAGCTACCGTCAGCCAGGCGTGTGATCTTACAGCCCAAGGACCCACCTTTCGGGTGGATGCCCCCGGATACGCCAGGATTTAGACCATTCTGGCTGGGTTGTCTTTCGGCCTGTGTGACCTTGCCGCAGGGCCAGTGCTTTTTTACGGGCGCCCCGCTAGGTGGACTGGTTCCAGGGCCGGTCTCAACCATCACAAGGCCGGCATGAAGGCAATGTGCCGACCCACTGGATCGGAGAATGAGATTTAGGAGAGAGACGTGGCCGCACGCATATCCGTTTTCGTCCTGCTCGTTGCGGTTGCCCTCCCAATGACGGCGTCCAGCCAAGAGCCCCTTCCCACGGCGCCGCGCGGCGTGGTTCCGCCCGACCAGAATCTTCCCGGGCACATCCGCAAGCTCACCGGCTTCGGAGAACGAGCCGAATTCTCGCTGGACGGCAAACGTGTGATTTTTCTGTCCAAGACGTTCGGCGATGTGATGGAGTATGATCTTGTCACCGGCCAGATCCGCAATCTGACCGCGCATTTCCCGCATTACGGTTTCACGCGGGCGCTCTATCTTGCGAATGGTCATATCCTGTTGGCTGGACCGACCGAATATGACCTCAAGAATCCCGCTTCGGCGAGAGCGAATTGCTGGATGTTCATCCTGGACCCCAGTTCCGGCAAGCCGCCGCAGCCGCTGAACATGAAGGCGGCGGAAGGCCCGGTTCCGTCGCGCAAGCGGATGCACCTGGCCTGGGCACAGCACGCCGCCGCTTTTCCAAATGAAATGGCGCCCGGCGCGTCGCGGATGTTCGAGGCGGACATCGTCTATGAAAAAGGGATACCGAAGCTGGCGAACCAGAAGCTGATCCTGCAAAGCAGCGATCTTCCCTTCCGCGCCACGCTCGAGCCGCAAAATTTCCGTCCGCCCGCCGAGACCGAGCTCACATTCAGCGCGTATCACTATCAACAGACCGAGGTGTTCGGGATCGACCTCGCGACCAAGAAGCTGACCAACTACTCCAACGCGCCTGTGGTTTATGACGAACCCGAAGGCATTTTTCCCGACGGGAAATTCACCACGGTGGAATCGGATCGTCACAATCCCGCTGGAGAGGGCTTTGACCGCGTTGACGTTTACCGCCTGACCTTGGACGGCAGCGGGACCATGCAGCGTCTCACCTGCTTCGCGCAGGTGCCGACCTACCGCGCCTCCAATCCCGTGGTCAGCGATGACGGCAAATATATGGCCTTCCAGATGGGCAGGTCAGGCTTTGCGGCAGGAGTAGGTTGGGGCATCTTCCTTTACGATCTGCAGGCGGCAGGCCCAAAACCCGCCTGCTAGGCAGCCCTATCGCCGTGTTGCGGCTGTTTCCCTGCGTTGTCTTAGGCCGTCGCCGCTGCTAACCTCGTTATTCCGTCCTTTGGCTGAATTTCCGTGCGTGGGAGCGCAGACAATCCCAGCCTAGGCGCGTTATGAACTCGGAGACGTTATGCGCTTAACATTTGCCGCGCTGCTGCTTGTCACAGTTGCAACGCCAGCCATTGCCCAGGCCCCTTCCATCATCATCCCCAAGACAGCGGTCAAGCCAGATCCCGCCCATGCGACGTTTGTTTTGCCTTCGAACCTGAAATGGAAGAAGGGAGATCTTGGCCAGTTGCAGGCGCCGCTCTATGGCGATCCTGACAGACCCGGCCCTTATGGCGTTCTGATCAAGTGGCCCAAAGGACAAATGAGCCGCCCGCATTTTCACACCACGGACCGCTTCGCCTATGTCGTGTCGGGCACTTGGTGGGTCGCCACCAGCAATCACTTCGATCCGGCCACCACCTGGCCGCTGCCACAGGGCAGCTTCGCCACCGATTTGGCCAATAAAGTGCATTGGGACGGTTCCAAGGACGAAGACCTGGTCTTGCTCGTCACTGGCATGGGTCCGATGAAAACGGTTACTGTCCCAGAAGAAAGCGCGAAGCAATAGGGTGTCTTGGCACCCTGCCTGTTCCACCGTCGCGCGGAGACCTCCAACCGTAAGCAATTATGACGGCATTTTGTCGGTCACGACAATTTGTGATAAGACTGCGCACAGAATGGGCAGGAAAGCCGGTCAAAGGCAGGGATAATGTCGACTATCATCGAGGCATATCTCGAGAACGAGTTGGCGCTTAAGCGCTTCTTGAGACGCTTCATCAAGTCTCGGGAAGGGGCCGATGATCTGGCGCAAGAGGCCTTCCTGCGCGCCTTTGCCGCCGAATCCGACCGTTTGATCGTGTCTCCGAAAGCTTTTTTATTCAAGGTTGCCAAGAACTTGGCGCTCAATGAGCTAGCCAAACAGTCCTCTGTGACAATCGAGCCTTTAGGGGATTTTGAGGGCCAAAGTGTCTTAGAAGACAACAGTCAAGCCGCGGTGGACGATGCAGTTGATGGTCGCGAACGTATTCGCGTACTCGCGCGTGCGATTGCCGCTTTGCCGCCGCAATGCGCCAAAGTCTTCGTCCTGCGAAAGATGCAAGGATTGTCGCAAAAGGAAATTGCAGCACGGCTTAATATATCCGTGCGGACGGTTGAAAATCACGTTGCGCTCGGATTGGTGCGATGCAAGGCCTATATGCGGGCGCATGGCGGCGCCTCCGACCAAGGGCAGCCGGTTTCGCGGATGCCCGGACGGGCTCCGGCAGCTTTTGTTAAGGCCAAGGTGGTAGAATAGCGCCATGCCAGGACCGAAGGTATAATGAGTAACGGCAAAATCCTCGCCTTTCCCGATACGGCAGCCATTGAAGCCGAGGCGGCGGCATGGGTGGCGCGGTTCGACGCCGGCGAGGTCTCGGCCAAAGATCAGGCGGCGTTCCAGGCGTGGCTAAACTCCAGCGCGCTGCACCGGGAGGCCGTCGCGGAATACGGAAACTTCTGGTCGGAATTCGACCAGCTTGGGCAACTAACGGCTTCTATTGGAGCCGAGCGGGAGGTTGGTGCGCAAACCAAGCGTTCAGCCTTGTTCTCTGGGGCGGTGCTCGCGGCTTGTGCGGCGTCTGTCCTTGTGATGGTGGCGGCCGGCGTTCTGCGGCAGAAAATCCCCGATCGCCCGTCAGTGCAACAAGCTTCCGTCCAGCAAGTCCAGGCGGCTCGTCCGTCCGACCGGCAATCCTATGCCACAGCGATCGGCGCCCGGAAGAAGTTCACCTTGGCGGATGGTTCGGTTGTCACCTTGAACACCAATAGCCGGATCGATGTGGAGCTTGGCGGGCATCGCCGGGACGTTCATCTGGTGCAGGGAGAAGCCTATTTTGAGGTCGTGCACGACAAGGCGCGTCCCTTTACGGTGTATGCGAACCAGTATGTGGTGCGCGACATCGGGACGGCGTTCGCCGTTCATCTCCTGGAAAAGGGCCTGGTCAATGTGCGGGTCACAAAGGGCAGCGTTGAGATTTCTGCTTCGGCAGCCGAAGGGCTGGGCTCCGATAACGCGAAAAGCCTGGGGGTTATAGAAGCGGGGCGCGATGTCGTGTTTGGGCAGAAAATCGAGCATTCCGCGGTCATCTCCGACGCCGAGTTGGGCCGCAAGCTGGCCTGGCGGCAAGGTCAATTGATCTATTCCGGACAGCCGCTGGCGGAGGTTCTCGCCGATATCAGCCGCTACTCGGACATCCAGATCGAACTTGCGGATCCCGCGCTGGGCAAGCTGCCGGTCGGCGGTGCTTTCAGCGCAAATCAAACCGACGCCATATTCGCGGCCCTGGAAAACAATTTCGGCGTGCATGCGGAGTGGCTGGATGCGCGCCATGTCCGCCTCACGTCGGTGGGCGATAAAGACTCCGCCGGCAAGTAATCTTTCCTTCGATCTCGGCTGGCTGTTACCGCGACCGGTCGCGGCACCAACAAATTCGCCTTATGTCTTTGGAGCTGTGACGGCCGCTCATTGTAAAATGACAAAAAATACGACCATTTTTTAATGGCGGTCCACTAGGTGAATTGGCTCCGTGGCCGGTCTCAACCATCACACGGCCGGTGTGAAGGCAATGTGCCAGCCCACTGGGTCAGAGAATGAAGTTTAGGGGAGAGACGCTCGCTGCGTTGGCGCTCTGCGTGTGTCTGGCAGTTTCAAAGCCTGCCTTTGCAGAACCATCCTACGAACAGGCCGCGAAATATAACGTCGATATTTCGGGTGCCGACCTGATGACAGCCCTGCCTGCCTTGTCACGGCAGACAGGGGTGGTTGTCCTCTATCCTTACCATCTGGCTCAGATCCGGAGCAATCCGGTCAAAGGTTTGTACACGGTTCCGGAAGCGTTGCAGTTGATGCTTCAAGGGACAGGCTTCTCCGGCGATGTCACTGCGCAGGGAGCTATTTCCATCTCCCGGCAGAGAAGACGCTGCGACACAGAGGGAGAAGACGTCATGCTGCGCGATTCAAAATCCACCGTATCGGTACTTGCGCTGATTGTTAGTTTCTTCAGCTATCCGGTCTGCGCCCAACCCGCGGGAGCGGGCGGGCCGGGCGGGCAGGAAGGTCCGGTGGAGACCATCACGGTCACGGGCTCCCGCGTCATATCCGATGTCGCCAACTCGCCCACGCCGATCACCGCCGTGAGCACCGAGCAGTTGCTGACCACCACTCCCAGCGACATCGGACAGGGCTTGAGGAAGCTGCCGATTTTCCAGAACAGCGCGTCGAACCGTAACCTCACCAACGCCGGCAGCAACGGCGCGGGTGAGTTCCTGAACCTGCGAAATTTCGGCCAGCAGCGCACCCTGGTCCTGCTGGATGGCATGCGTCTCCCGCCCTCGAACGCGAACGGCAGCGTCGACATCAGCACCCTGCCGCAGACACTGATGTCCCGTGTGGACGTTGTCACCGGCGGCGCTTCATCGGTCTATGGGTCCGACGCCATCACCGGCGTGGTCAACTTCATCCTCGACAAGAATTTCAACGGCTTCAAGTACGAAGCCAATGCCGGTATTTCGCAATATGCCGATGGCTTCAAATACAAGGTCAATGCTGCAGCGGGCATGGACGTGTTCGGCGGCAGGGGCCATATCGAAGGCGCCGTCGAATATCGAAATGGCGACGGCGTGCTGCAGTCTGCCCGGTCTATATTCGCAAACGGATATAGCAGCTATAATACCGGTAACACCCCGAACAACCCGGTGACCAATGTTCAAAACGGCGGCCAGACCGTTTCGACGTTCAGTGGCCTCGTCTCCGGCTGCAACTGCGCGTATAACGGCTACGAGTTTGGTCAGCCTGGTGTACTCACGCCCGCCAATCTGGGCACGATCCCCGCGGGCCAGACCGCCATCGCAGTCGGCGGCAATGGCGCCACTGTCAAGAATGAATCGATCTATGGCAATACCCGCTACGTCTCGGCGTTCGGTCGTTTCAGCTATAACATCGACAACCACACCACCTTCTTCACCCAGCTTTCGGTCACACAGGCCAACGAATTCGGCTATTTCTTCCCCTCGCAGCAGGAGGCCAGCCGCCAGACTACCACTTATTACAAGAACAATCCCTTCCTGCCGCTGGCCACCCAGCAGATGCTGGGCGATAACAGCGCCACGAACCCCAACTGGGCGACCGACGGTACCAATACCTTCAGGGTGTCGGAATGGTATTCAGCCCAGAACCGTTCCAAGAATACCAACAACGTCACGCGCAACATCGTCTCGACCACCGGCGTGAACGGTGTGGTGTTCAAGGATTTTGCCTGGAACGCGCACTACACCCATGGTGAATCCCGTCTATCGACCTCTGGCATAAATAACGGCAACAACCAGTTTCACAACGCGGCGCGGGACGCGGTGGTCGAGAATGGCGTGCTGAAGTGTTGGAATGAAACGGCCGCCGCGATCGCGCAATTCGGCCGTCTCTATCCCGGTTGCGTGCCGATCAACACTTTCGGCAACAACGTGACCACCGACACGCAATTTGCTTATTGGAGCCGAACCACCAATTTCGCCCAAACCAACATAATGGACGATATCGCCGTCGACATCTCTGGCGATCTTTTTGATTTGCCGGCGGGACCGGTCAAGGTGGCGTTGTCGGGTGAAATGCGCTGGCTCGACTATACGATCAAGTCCAATTTCTCGCCGACCGCAGTGGTCGATTGCACGGGCTTGCGCCTTTGCGGCAACAACTCCGGCAAGGGCTTCACCAATCAGGCCACCGTGACCCAGACCCTGTGGGACAACAGTACGGTGCCTTCCATCCACGCCTCGCAAAATGTGTGGGAATTCTCAGGCGAAATTGGCATCCCGATCCTCAAGGATGTCCCGTTGATCCAGAGCTTGAACGCCGACGTCGCCGGCCGCTACACCAATTACAGCATCTCCGGCGCGGCTGAGACCTGGAAGATCGGTCTGGACTGGCATGTGAACGACAGTGTCCGCTTCCGCGGCACGAACTCCATCGATATCCGTGCCCCAACGCTGAACGATCTGTATTCGCCCAAGGTCTCCACCAGCGGGCCTTTCCTGGATCCCCTGACCAACTTCAATCCGGGCGGTATCCAGACCATCAGCCAGGGCAACCCCAACCTGCAGTCGGAATCATCGCGCACCTATACGGGTGGCGTGGTCTTGACCCCGAGCTTCATTCCCGGCCTGACCCTTTCCGCGGACTACTACCAGATCAAGCTCAAGAACGCGATCACCACCATCAGCGGCAGCAATAGGGCAATTGCCAATATCTGTGTCAATTCCGGCGGCACGTCGCCGTTCTGCGCGCTGTATGTCCGGCCTTTCCCGTACACCAACACCACGCCGGCCAACTATCCGACCCTGCTGTTGAGCCAGAGCCTCAACGCGGCGTTCAATGTGACCGAAGGCCAAGACTATGAGGTCGACTATAACTTCGATATGGCCGATATCGAGGACAGCCTGGCGGGCATCGTCAATCTGCGCGGGTTGGTGAATGTGGCTCCGGTGAACACCGTCAGCAATTTCCCCGGCGCCCCCGTCTCGTACACCAACCAGCCCAAGGGCCATGCCACGCTGTTCGGCGATTACACCCTCGGTGACTGGAGCGTGGACGTCCAGTGGCAATGGTTCAGTGGCGGGAACAACACCCAAGTCTTCGGACCCGGGCAGACTTTCTATGCCCAGCCCTATTATGGCAGCTTCAGCACGACGGACTTCACCCTCACCAAGCGGATCACCTTCGACAATGGCACGGCCATGTCCGCCTATTTCAACGTGCAGAACGCCTTCAACTCCGTCCCGCCCTATACCGTCGGATCGTCGGGAAATCCTGGGTCTCTCTTTGGCGGCATCCCCCAAGGCGAAGACGTGATGGGCCGCTATTTCACGATCGGTATTCGCGGCAATTTGTAAACGCCACGGGACTAACAGCAGCATCCGTAGAATTTGCAGGGCGTTCCGAAAGGGGCGCCCTGATTTTTTGCGCGCGAAGCGATGCTAGTGTCCCGATTCCAAAATTCGCGTGATCACGATATCGGGTTTTGGCGAATTTCGGAATCGTAAGGACACTAGCCAACTTATTGATTCCTAGTGTCGTGGTTTCGAAGTTCGCTAAGGGCTCGATATCGATGTTGGTGCGAACTTCGAAACCACGACACTAGCGGAGGCGCGCTTAAGCTTTCTGCCGCCAGGCGCGTGGCCGCATCTCCTGCGGAAAAATGCTGCGGTTGCACAATTCGCCGCCCTGGAGAATAATTGCGAAGTACATGCGCAGTGGCTGGATGCGCGCCATGTCCGCCTCACTTCGGCGGGCGACAAAGACACTGCCGGCAAGTAATCTTTCCTTCGATCTGGGCTGGCTGTTACCGCGACCGGTCGCGGCACCGACAAATTCGCCTTATGTCTTTCGAGCTGTGGAGGCAGCTTGTTGTAAAATGGCAACAAATGCTATCCTTTGCTTTTTTTATGGGCGGTCCACTAGGTGGATTGGTTCCGTGGCCGGTCTCAACCATCACAAGGCCGGTGTGAAGGCAAAGTTGTGCCAGCCCACTGGGTCAGAGAATGAGGTTTAGGGGAGAGACGCTCGCTA
>DATEIA010000012.1:0-7355 GCA_035279305.1 Rhizomicrobium sp. | reverse complement strand
GTGTCGTTGCCGAAGGCGGCCTTGGCCTCGGTGCGGGCCTGGGACAGCGCGAAAGACAGTTCGCCCGCATTTTTGGCCACCTTCATGCCGCGCCCGCCGCCGCCCGCCGTGGCCTTGATCAGCACGGGATAGCCGATCTCCCCGGCCACGCGGCTTGCGTCCGCGTCGGAGACTTCGCCGTCCGATCCCGGCACGGTGGGGATGCCCAGTTCCTTCACCGTCTGCTTGGCGGTGATCTTGTCGCCCATCATGCGGATATGTTCGGGCGCGGGCCCGATGAAGGTCAGGCCATGTTCCTCGATGATGTCGGCGAATTTGGCGTTCTCCGACAGAAAGCCATAGCCGGGATGGATCGCCTCGGCGCCGGTGATCTCACAGGCGGCGATGATGGCGGGGATGTTGAGATAGGACAAAGCGGCGGCGGGCGGGCCGACACAGACGCTTTCATCCGCCAGCTTGACATGCATCGCCTCGCTGTCGGCGGTGGAATGGATCGCCACGGTGGCGATGCCCATTTCCTTGCAGGCGCGGATGACGCGAAGCGCGATTTCACCGCGATTGGCAATGAGGACTTTTTCGAACATCTAGCGAAGAACTTTCACGGATGCGTTGGGTAAAACTCCGCCATGGCCGGCCCCCGAGCCGGCCATCAGGCGATGACGCAGAGCGTCTGGCCGAATTCGACGGGGGTGCCGTCGGCGACATGGATCTCCGTCACCGTGCCGCCTTTGGGCGCGGTGATGGCGTTCATGGTCTTCATCGCTTCCACGATGAACAAAGTATCGCCTTCCTTCACGCTCTTGCCGACACTGATAAAGGCCGGCTTGCCGGGCTCCGGCGAGAGATAGACGGTGCCGACCATGGGCGAGGGCACGGCGCCGGCGGCCGGTCCCGGCGACGGCGCCGCGGCAGCGGGCGCAGCGGCGGGCGTTGGCGCAGGCGCAGCGGCGGCCATGGCAACACCGCCGCCGCGGCTGACGCGGATGCGTGCGCCATTGTGATCGATCTCGATCTCGGTCAGCCCGGTATCCTTGAGCAGCTGGGCCAGCTCGCGGATTGCGCTGGCGTCGATCCCAGGTTTGGTATCGTTCTTGGCATCGCTCTTGGGGGAGGGCTTATCGCCTTTGGAACTCATTTCGACCTGCTTTTGGAAGAGAGAATTTCGGCAACCGCGTCCACGGCGCGCAGATAGCCTTGCGCGCCCAGGCCCATCACGATGCCGGTGGCGCCCTTGGAGACATAGGAATGGTTGCGATAGGGCTCGCGCCGGTGGATGTTGGACAGATGCACTTCGATCACCGGAATCGTCAGCGCCTGGATGGAATCCAGGATAGCGATGGAGGTGTGGCCATAGCCCGCCGGATTGATGATCACCGCCGCACCGGCGGTGCGGGCTTCCTGCAGGTGATCGACGATCTCGCCCTCGCGGTTGGACTGGCGGAAGACGATGGACAGGCCATGGGTCTTGGCCTGGCGGGCACACATCCCCTCGATCTGCGCCAAGGTGGTGGTGCCATAGACCTCCGGTTCGCGATGCCCCAGCAGATTGAGGTTCGGCCCGTTGAGGATATATATGGGTAAGGTCTTGGATTGTTTGGATTTTTTTGCCATAGACTTTCCGCGGGTCAAAGCTGATTCAAGCCTTATAATCTGAACCCAAGAGATACGGAAATGCTTAAGGTAGCGCCGAAATGACAGTCGAAATCACCCTGAATGGCGAGACGCGGCGGCTGGATCGGCCGGTCAGCGTGCGCGGTCTGCTGGAGAGCCTGGGGCTGGACCCGGCCAAGATCGCGGTCGAGCGCAATCTGGAGATTGTGCCCCGTTCCACCTATGGCGAGGTCGCGCTCGCCCCGGGCGACCGGCTGGAGATTGTGCATTTCATCGGCGGCGGCAACGCGCCGGTCGAGGTGCCACGCCTGGACAAACCCTTCGTGCTGGCGGGCAAGACCTATAACTCCCGTCTGATTATCGGCACCGGAAAATATAAGAGCTATGCCGACAATGCGGCGGCGCTGGAAGCGAGCGGTGCTGAGATCGTCACCGTGGCGGTGCGGCGGGTGAATCTCACCGACCCCAGCCAGCCCAAGATGGTGGATTTCATCGATCCCAAAAAGGTCACTTATCTGCCCAACACGGCGGGCTGCTTCACCGGCGAGGACGCGGTGCGGACTTTGCGCCTGGCGCGCGAGGCGGGCGGCTGGTCGCTGGTCAAGCTGGAAGTGCTGGGCGAAAAGAAGCTGCTCTATCCCGACATGATTGAGACCCTGCGCGCCACCGAAATGCTGTCCAAGGACGGCTTCCAGGTGATGGTCTATTGCAGCGACGACCCCTTGATGGCCAAGCGGCTGGAGGATGTCGGCGCGGTGGCGATCATGCCGCTGGCCTCGCCCATCGGCTCGGGCATGGGCATCCAGTCCACCGTGAACATCCGCATGATCATCGAGGATGCCAAAGTGCCGGTGATCGTGGATGCGGGGATCGGCACCGCCTCGGATGCGGCGGTGGCGATGGAATTGGGCTGCGATGCGGTGATTTCCAATACCGGCATCGCCCATGCCAAGGACCCGGTGAAAATGGCCGCCGCCATGAAGCTGGCGGTGGAGGCGGGACGCTTGGCGTGGCTGGCCGGGCGGATGCCGAAAAAGGCCTATGCCGACCCATCCAGTCCACTGAGCGGGTTGATCTAGGTCTGCCCACGAAATGCCAGCGCCTTTCCCGGTAGAGTTAAAAGACCACGATCCTGCTTGGGCCGAACAAGCATATCGCGAAGCCGCTCGTCTGATGACCGCAATGGGTAGGTCGGTGATTGCGGTGCATCACATTGGTTCCACGGCTATTCCGGGTATTCGCGCCAAACCAATTCTTGATCTGATGCCGGTCGTGTCCGACCTCGCGGAGTTTGAAAAGCTGCGCCCGGCTGTCGAAGATCTGGGTTATGTGTGGTGGGGTGAATACGGATTGGAGGGACGGCGCTATTGCACGCTGGACGATCCGCTGACTGTCCGCCGGCAGGTGCAGCTTCATTGCTACGGACAAGGCTCATCAGAAATCACGCGGCATCTCGCTTTTCGGGATTATCTCAGGTCTCATCCGGACTTGGCGCATGCGTATGACATGGAAAAGGTCCGCTGCCGGGACAGGCATCCGCTGGACTCCCATGCCTATGGCGATTGCAAAAGCGCGTTGGTACAGAAAATCGAGGCCGAAGCGCTATCAACCCTTGTCGGCAAGGCTTGAGCCAAGAGTAGTTCTAGGGTCGGACTCATCTGCCGGGAGAGATATCAAAGATTTGTCATGGCCCACCGGAGTGTGGGCCACCCAGTTGCAATGCACTCGATGGCGGCAAGGGAGTCTGCGTCACCTGGGTGGCCCGCATTCGCGGGCCATGACAAGATTTCCGGAAGTCGTCCGAGCTAGCTCTTCATCGCGCTGGCTAGCGTCTCATCATCCACCGCGCCGGGGCGCAGTTTTCCATTAAAGACAAAGGTCGGCGTACCGTCCACACCCACCTTATGCGCGAAGTCGATGCTGGCTTTGAGCGCCTTCTCGATGGCGGGATCGGCCATGTCGGCCTTGAGCTTGGTCACATCCATGCCGGCCTTGGCGGCCTCGGCATAGATCATGTCTTCGGTGACGGTTTCTTCCTGGCTCAGCAGCGCGAAGTGAAAGTCCATATAGCGGTCCGGTTGGCGCCGCGCCGCCAAGGACGCCCGGGCGGCTTGCATCGCGCTTTCGCCATGCAGTTGCTTGATGGGAAACTCGATGAAGGAGAAGCGGACATCGTTCTTGTGCGCCTCATAGAATTTGCGCACCGCGGGCAGGGAGACGCGGCAATAGGGGCAGTCATAATCGTAGAATTCCACCAGACTTTTCTTGGCGCCCGCCGGGCCGGTGACAAAGGCAATCGCGGGATCGAAGAAGGCGGCATGACCGACTTTTTTCAGCGCTGCCGTCTGGGCCGCCTGCTGCTTCATCTCGTCATTGGCCTGCGCCTGGCCCATCATGGCGGGCGCCAGTTCCGGATGTTGCATCAGATAGGTCTGCATCTGCCGGTCGTTGATCGGAAGCCAGCCCTTCTGGGCCATGGTCAGGATGATCGCCACCGCCAGCATCGCGCCGCCGACCGCGCCCGCCAAGGTAATCACGAAAGGCCGCATTCTATATTCTATCCCCGCTGTTGCGCCGCCAGGGGGCCGGCGGCGCCGATAATGTCGCTGGCGCGTTGCCAGTCGGCGCCGCCCTGGGACAGCTTACCGCGCGCGCGGGTGGCGAACACCAGTGCCTTGCGCATGTCGCCGGCATTGTACCACAGCTCAGCGGTTGCCAGATTGGCCATCGGTTCGTTCTTGAGGGCGCTGTAAGCCCTGGCGGCTTGAAACCATGTGAAGGGGTCCTCGCTCTCGACCAACAGCGCCGCCTTCAAGTTTTGCAGCGCCGGCTCGGCCAGCGCCGGGTCCTCGGTGGCAAGCTGGGCGGTGGCCAGCGCGGCACGCAATTGCGGTGCGCGCGGGCGCAGATTGACCGATTTCTGGTAATCGGCGATGGCCAGCGCCGGCTTGGCCATGCTGACATAGATTTGGCCGCGCACTTCGTAGAAATAGGGATTGTTGGGTTCTTCCGCGATCAAGCCGTTGATGGTCGCCATCGCCTTTTGGAAGTTGGGCTGGCGCATATAGATCATGGAATGGGCGTAGCGGGCCGGCTCGCTAGTGTCGGATTCCGGATAGCGCAACAGCGCATCTTTCACCGGCAGCACAAAACCCGCCAGCTTGGCCTGCACCATCTGGAATGTGTGCAGCGATTCCGGCGAATCCTGGACCTCGCGATAGGGCGAGGACTCCACCATGTCGTTGAGATCGAAGACGCGGTCCTGTCCGCTAGGATGGTCCACGGCGAATTTGTCCGTCTTGTACGCGCTCATCGCCTCGTCATTGGCGAAGCGCTGAAAGGTGCGATACATGCCCATGGGCGATTGGTGGGTGGCCAAAAGCAGCTTGGCGGCGATCTGATCGGCGGTGGATTCCTGCACCCGCGTGAAGGCCGCCATCTGGCCCATGGCATAGGATTGGCCGATTCCCATGATCGCCATGCCGACTTCGCCCGCGCCGGCGATCATCGCGCCCACGCCCGCCACCATCGACAGCAGCATGGGGATCATCGCCTTCTTCATGCCGTATTGACTGCGCGACAAATGGCCGGCCGAGATATGGCCGGTCTCATGCGCCATCACCCCGATCAACTCATTGGGCTTCTGTAGCCACAGCAGGATGCCGGAAAAAATGAACATATTTTCGCCGGGATCGCCATAGGTCACAAAGGCGTTGATCTCGTTGGCGCCCACCAGCCAGACACGCGGCACCGGATCCACGCCCGCGGCGCGCGCCAGTGGCGTCTCGTAGGTGCGAAACATTTCCTCGGTTTCGGTGTCGCGCAGCAGGCTGATGCCTTGGGCCGATGCCGGCAGGGCATGGGCCAAGAACGCGGCGGCGAAGCCGGCGGCAAAACTCAGTTTGCGAAGGTGCGAATTCGGCGTTTTCAGCGACAAGCCCGTATCTCCAGTTGCCCCGCCTGCTCGTGTCGCGGTTTCGAAGTTCGCCACATCATCGATAGCAGGCTCTTGGCGAACTTCGAAACCAAAACGACACTAGGAATCAATAAGTTGCTAGTGTCCTTACGATTCCGAAATTCGCTAACACCCGATATAGGGATCATGCGAATTTCGGAATCGGGACACTAGCCCAAATTGGCCGCTTTTGACCTGCGAACCTATGGGGAGGGCTGGCCAAGGTCAAACGGTGGCGTACCGCCTCGGGCTGGGGCATAAGGGGCCCCGAACCAGCAATTTTCAAGGATTACGGCTCCGTCATGCTGCCCACACGCTTTATCGCCCTGCTTGCGGCTCAGGCTTTGCTGCTGGGCGGTTGCCAGACCCTGTCATCTCTTGGCGATCATGCCGCCGCGACGGTGGGATTGGGCGACGATGTTCCGCGCGCCTATACCGCTAGCGAAGTGAGCGAAGCCCAGCAGGCCGGCATTGCGGTGGCGGACGAACCGCTGGCAGCCCGGGCCGGCGCCGGCGCCTTGCAGTCCAAAGGCAGTGCGGTGGACGCGGTAACGGCCATGTTCTTCACCCTCACCGCGACCTATCCGGCGGCGGCGGGTCTGGGCGGCGGCGGCATTTGCCTGGTGAGCGAAGCCGGTGGCCGGGTGGTGGAATTCGATTTCCTCACCAAGGCGCCGCGCCGCGCGGGTGCCTATGCGCTGCCCGGCGCGGTGAAAGGTTTCGCCGTCATGCACAAACTCTATGGCGCGTTGCCCTGGCAGCGGGTGGTGGCGCCGGGCGAAGCCTATGCCGCGACCGGCTTTCCCATTTCGCAGGCGCTGGCGGTGCGTCTGGCCGCCGCGCAGAATATCGTGAGGCTGGATGCATCCTTGGCGGCGGAGTTTCTGGACGAGACCGGCAATGTGCGCGCCGCAGGCAGCGAGACCAGGAATTTGCCGCTGGCGGAAAGTTTGGGCCAGATCCGGTTGAATGGCGCCGACGGTTTTTATACCGGCGCGGTGGCGGACCGCCTGGTCGCCTATTCCGATGCCCAGGGCGGCGGCATCTCGGCGGCGGAATTGCAGGCCACCGCCCCGCTTCAGGGGGCGGCGCGGTCACGGGCGGTGGGCAATCTCGTCCTCTGGCTGCCCGGCGCGCGCACCGGCGCGGGCGCGTTCAGCGCTTCGATGCTGGACACTCTTTCGCGCGGCCGCGCCAATACCGATTTGGCCGTGCAGCAGGCGTTGGCGGGATTTGGCGTTGCAAGCCTTCCCGGCGATCTTGGCTCGACCGGATTTGCCGCGGTGGACGCGAGCGGCCAAGCGGCGGCTTGCGCGGTGACATTGAACGGGCCCTTCGGCTCGGGGCGCACCGCGACCGGAACCGGGATTGTGCTGGGCGCCACGCCTTCGAGCCAGACGGGACTGGCGAGTGCGTTTCTTGCGCCCATGCTCGCCACCTCGGGCGGCGCGGTGACATTGGCCGGCACCGGCGCGGGCGGTCCCAAGGGCGCAGCCGCGGCGATTGCCGCGGCGCTGGATGTGGCCAGGGGCCGCCCCTTGGGCAAGCGCGGCGATCTGCGCGGCACGGGAGCGGCGCCTTACGATACGGTCAATATGATTTCCTGCAGCGAACAGGTTTGTATTGCCCTGACCGATCCCGGCGGGCATGGCGCCAGCGCGGTGGCATACGATACGAGCCAATAGGTCATCTTGATTGTCATGCCCGCGGATTCCCGCTTACGCGGGAATGACAAATCAGAATTTCGACGAGACCTAGCTATTCGCCGCTGAACGTCCTCTGCCACCGT
>DATEIA010000011.1:0-2938 GCA_035279305.1 Rhizomicrobium sp. | reverse complement strand
CAAGTTCCCGATCTATCCATAAGAGGAAAATATGCGCTGCCCCTTCTGCGGACATGACGACAGCCAGGTGAAGGACAGCCGTCCTTCCGAGGACAATTCCGCCATCCGCCGCCGCCGCCATTGCCCGGAATGCGGCGGGCGTTTCACCACCTTCGAGCGCGTGCAGTTGCGCGAACTGATCGTGGTCAAGAAAAACGGCCGCCGCGAATCCTTCGACCGCGACAAGCTGGAACGCTCCATCAATCACGCGCTGCGCAAGCGCCCGGTGGAACGCGAGCGGGTGGACCGCACCATCACCGGCATCGTGCGCCGCCTGGAATCCATGGGCGAGAATGAAATTCCCGCCAATGTGATCGGCGAGTTGGTGATGCAGGCCTTGGCCAGCCTGGATAAGGTGGCCTATGTCCGCTTCGCTTCGGTCTACAAGAATTTCCGCGAGACCCGTGACTTCGAGGCGCTGATCGGCGAGTTGGAAGGCGAAGAGAAGGACTAGTTTGTTGCCCCCCCTCCGTAATGACTGTTGCCGCGCAGCCCGCTTCGCGTGCGTTCGGCCGGCAAAAGGTCCACTGGACCTTTTGCTGATCGGCCTCACGGAGGAGGCGGGCCTGTGCTTGTTATGACTGACAGCAAAGGCGATGCCCGTCACGCCGCCCGGCTGGGCGCGGTGCAGGCGCTTTACCAGATGGAAATGGCGGGCGGCGGCGCCCAAGAGGTGGCGCGGGAATTCGCCGAGCACCGGTTTGCCGAGCTGCCGGTTCCGCCCGATGGCGAATTCTTCGTCGCCATCGTCAATGGCGTGCCGGATCATCAGGTGGAAATCGACCGCGCCATCGCCGCCGTGCTGTCGGAAAAATGGAAGCTGGAGCGGGTGGATTCCATCCTGCGCGCCATTCTGCGTTGCGCGGTGTTCGAGCTGGTGGCGCGCCGCGATGTGCCCGCCAAGGTGGTGATCGACGAATATGTCGCGGTGTCGGGGGCTTTTTTTGGCGGCGACGAACCGGGCTTCGTCAATGGCGCGCTCGACACCATATCCAGGCGCAAACGGGCGAAAGAGTTCGGCCTCCCCACGCCAGAAGGCGAGCTGGAGTTCTAAACACAGCTTGTCATGGCCGGGCCCTCTTTTGATTGAAGATGGGCCGGCCACCCATGCCGCCAACGCGCAAGGTTTCGAAATGGATGGCCGGCTCGGAGGCCGGCCATGACATGAGGTGGTTTGGGGCTCTATAA
This sequence comes from Rhizomicrobium sp., assembly GCA_035279305.1. Lineage (GTDB taxonomy): Bacteria > Pseudomonadota > Alphaproteobacteria > Micropepsales > Micropepsaceae > Rhizomicrobium. Next base: position 1,711 of record DATEIA010000011.1, on the reverse strand, counting down.
CGGCGGCATGGATGAGTTCGGCTTGATCGCAAAGTATTTCGCGCCGCTGGCGGGCGATGGCGCATTCGGCCTGACCGATGACGCCGCCATTTTGCCAACGCGCCCCGGCCATGATCTGGTTGTCACCACCGACACCATCGCCGAAGGCAGTGATTTTTTCTCCGCCGATCCGCCCGATACCATCGCGCAAAAAGCGTTGCGGGTGAATCTGTCCGATCTCGCCGCCAAGGGCGCCGAGCCGGCCCATTATCTGCTCAATCTGACTCTACCGCATGCGGTGCGCGAAGATTGGTTGGCGTGTTTCACCGCCGGTCTGGCGCGCGACCAGAAAACATTCGGCATCTCGCTGCTGGGCGGCGACACCGGCGCGGGACTGCTGGCGGTGACCGTCACCGCCTTCGGTTTTGTGCCGCAGGGCGCGATGGTGAAACGCGGCGGCGCCCGGGTTGGCGACGCGGTCTATGTCACCGGCACGATCGGAGACAGCGGCGGCGGGCTCGCCTTGCTGAAGGAGCCGAGCCACGGGCCAGACGATGCCGGCCGTGACCATCTCATCGCTTGCTACCGCGTACCCCGGCCGCCAGTGGCCTTCGCGGCCCAATTGCGCGCCATCGCTCATGCCAGCGTGGATATATCGGACGGACTGATCGCCGATCTGGGTCATATCGCGGCGGCTTCGGATGTGCGCATCATCGTCGAAAGCGAACGTGTGCCGCTGTCCGCACCGCTTAAAGCTTTATGGGGCGCCGACGTCTTGCTCCGTGCGGTCACCGCCGGCGACGACTACCAAATCGCCTTCACCGCGTCGCCGGGACTTTCCGGACCCTTCACCCAAATTGGCCGGGTGGACGCCGGGCAGGGCGTTACCCTCACCTTGGGCGGCAAGGAAATCGCCGTTCCGAATCCGGGCTATAAACACTTTTAACCTTTCGCTAACTGAGTTTTGTCAGCTTGTCCGCATGAGAAAAGCGGCGCCCCTTGTTCTGGCTGTGGCTTTGGCGATGTCGGGCTTCACACAAGGCTTGTTCGCAGCCGAACATGGCGCTGCTAAGGCCGAACATGGCGCCGCCGCCGAAGGCGGCCATGGCGCCAAGAAGGAAGGCGAGGCGGCCAAGAAGGGCGCCCCCGGCACCAATGTCGACATGCCCTATCTGATGGCACCCCTGATCGATGCCGACGGCAAGCTCACCGGCTATGCCTATATCTCCAGCCGTCTGACCGCGTCCTCGGAAGGCGGCGGCACCGACGTGCGCGCCAAGCTGCCTTTCATCCAGGACATTATGGTGCGGGACGTCAACGCGATCAGCGTCACCACCCCGGATGATCCGGAAAAAGTCGATATCGCGGCCACCGAAAAACGGCTGCTGTCGGCCGCCGCCAAGGTGATGGGCCCCGGCAAGGTCAAGCTGATCACCATCTGCACCGTCAATGTATCGCCGCTGCATCCGATCCAGACCCCGGCACGGGACACCCCGCCCGAGCAGATGATCCCGGCCGGAACCACGCCCAAAAACCCTGTAAAATCGCGCTGCGAAAACTGACCGGCCTGTCACCAAGCTGTTACGGAACGGGGCGATTTGCCCGGTTGCCTAGGAAAGAGGCTTTTGGCAATCTCCGCCCGCCCTTGAAGCGGCGAGTCCGGCCTTTGCGCCCGAGACACCGGCCATGGGGATCGGCGAAAGCCAATCCCTTCTTCCGCAAGAGGGATGCT
>DATEIA010000010.1:0-5708 GCA_035279305.1 Rhizomicrobium sp. | reverse complement strand
CATGGGCACGGGAACCGACGTCGCCATGCAAAGCGCCGGGATCACGCTGGTCAAAGGCGACCTTACGGGCATCGTGCGCGCCAGAAGCTTGAGCCAAGCCACGATGCGCAATATTCGCCAGAACCTCGTCCTGGCCTTCGTCTACAATGTCCTTGGCGTTCCGGTTGCCGCGGGTGTCCTCTATCCGGCGTTCGGCATCCTGCTCAGTCCGGTGATCGCGGCCGCGGCGATGAGCCTGAGTTCGGTATCGGTGATCGCGAACGCCCTGCGATTGCGGCTTGTGCGGCTCTGACAGCGAACGGCAAAAGAAAAGGCCGGACCCCGAAGCGCCCGGCCTTTTTTTCTTCGTATTGAAGAAAGAAGCTTAGATCGCTTCCTTCAGTTCCTTGGAGGCGCGGAACGCGACCTTCTTGGACGCTTTGATCTTGATCGCTTCGCCGGTGGCGGGATTGCGGCCCATGCGCGGACCGCGCTTGCGCACAACCAGGATGCCCAAGCCGTTGAGACGGATGCGGGCACCCTTTTTCAGATGCTTGGTGATCAGAGCGATGGTGTCTTCAATGATGCCATTGGCGAGCTTCTGCGACAGCTCATGCTTCTCAGCGAGCTGCGCGGCGAGCTGGCGGGTGGAAACGGTTTCGACTTTTGCTTTGGCGGCAGTTGCCATGGATTTCTCCCTCTTTGGCGAATCAACGATGAGCCCGATTTTACGGCATTTCTCGCAAGATAAAGGGGGGCAAGGTCAAAAAAACGCAAGAAATTGGGGCTTTTTCCCGATGTGCTGTGGAAAAGCCCGAAAAACAGGGGTTTTCAGGACCCCCAAAAGCAAAGGAGCGACCGGCAACCCGGAGCGCAGCGGAGGGCCTGCCGGCGCGACCATAAAAAAGGAGCAGCGGCGGACCCGGAGCGAAGCGAAGGGTCGCTAGCTAGCGGCAGCGTCGTGCGACGCCGTCGCGACCATAAAAAGGAGCGACCGGCAACCCGAAGCGGTTCTGAGCGACAGCGAAGAACGAGGGCCTGCCGGCGCGATCATAAAAAAAGGGCCACGCGAGAGATGCCCGCGCGGCCCGATTTATCAGTCTTTTCTGGCGACTCAGGCGGCGACGTCCGGGCCGGCATTCTCGGTGCGCTCGCTGATGCGGGCGGACTTGCCGGTGCGGCCGCGCAGATAATAGAGCTTGGCGCGCCGGACCTTGCCCTTGCGCACCACCACGACCGAGTCGACCAGCGGCGAATAGATCGGGAAGACGCGTTCCACGCCTTCGCCATAGGACAGCTTGCGCACCGTGAAAGCCTCGTTCAACCCGCTGCCCTGGCGGGCGATGCAGACGCCTTCAAACGCCTGGATGCGTTCGCGGGTCTTGTTCTGCTTGGTCTTCTCGTCAAAGGTGACGTCCACCACCTTGACGTTGACCTTGAGGGTGTCGCCCGGACGGAAATCGGGCAGCGCCTTGGCCCTGAGCGAGCTCATCTGCTCGGCTTCGAGCTGCTGCAAAAGGTTCATTTTCCTAGTCTCCGTGCGGGAAAAGCGGGATTTGAGCGGGCGCGTATAGCCTACGGCTTGTCTTTTTCATAGTGGGCCCAGAGGTCGGGGCGCAGCCTTTTGGTCAAGGCTTCCGCCTCGGTCCGGCGGAATTTGGCGATTTCCGAATGATTTCCACTGGTTAACACCTCCGGAATGGGCCGGCCTTCAAAGCTTTGGGGGCGGGTGTAATGCGGATATTCGAGCAGCCCCGCCGCAAAGCTTTCCTCCGCCGTGGAGGCATGGTCTCCCAACACGCCGGGGATCAGCCGCACACAGGCCTCGACCAGGGCCATGGCGGGGATTTCGCCGCCCGCCAGGACAAAATCGCCCAGGCTGATTTCCTCGATGTCGCGCGCCTCGATCGCGCGCTGGTCCAGGCCCTCGAAGCGGCCGCAGAGCAGGATGGCGCCGGGACCGGCCGCCAGCGCCCGCACCCGCGCCTGGTCCAGCCTTTGGCCGCGCGGCGAAAGATAGATCAGCGGCCGGTTGCCCCGCTCCACCGCATCGATCGCCGCCGCCGCCACATCGGCACGCATCACCATGCCAGGGCCGCCGCCGGCGGGGGTGTCGTCCACGCTGCGGTGTTTGCCCAAGCCGTGCGCGCGGATATCGCGCACATCCAGCCGCCAGAGCTGTTTTTCCAGCGCCTTGCCCAACAGCGAAATGCCCAGCGGCCCCGGAAACATTTCGGGAAACAAGGTCAAGACGGTGGCCTGCCAAGCACTCACAACAACCCTCCCCTTGAGGGAGGGTCGAAATTTGCAGAGCAGAGCGAGGCAAATTTCGGGGAGGGGTATTGGCACGTCTGTTTGAGCATGCCCCCTCCCCGAAAAATGCTGCGCATTTTTCGACCCTCCCTCAAGGGGAGGGTCGAATTATTCCACATGGTCTGTATCCTCATCGTCTTCGGGCACGGCGACAATGATAAAGCCATCGGCGACGTTGATTACCGGCACGGTTTCCTTGGTGAAGGCCAGATGCACGCTGTCGCCCCCACTTCCATCCGTAGAGGCGCGTGAAAATTCCAGCACGTCGCTGGCGCCGAAATTGTGCAAACCGATCACCTTGCCCAGCACCCGGCCGTGCGCGTCACGCACTTCCAAGCCGATCAGGTCGGCGTGATAGAATTCTTCTTCGGCGGGCTGCGGCAACGCCGCGCGCTCGACGAACAGCTCCAGGCCCTTGAGCGCCTCGGCCTGATTGCGGTCGCCGACACCCTCAAAGGCAATCACCGCCTCGCCCTGTTTGGCGGGACGAAAGGCGGTGATCTTGAGCTTGCGTCCGCCCCTGGTGTGCAGCATGCCATAGCGCGGCAAGGCATCGGGCGCGGCGGTGAAGAGCTTGGCCTTCACCTCGCCTTTCAACCCCTGCGCGCCGATAACGGCGGCAAGAAGAACGTCCCGCCCCAATTTAGGCAGCTGGCGCTTCGGCGCTTTCGGCGGCCTTGGCGTTCGCCGCGGCACGCTCCTGCGCCTTCTTCTTGGGCTGGGCCTTTTGCGGATTGTTGTGGATCCGCGCCTTCACCAACCCGGCATTGGCCAGCCACTTGTGGACGCGGTCGGACGCCACCGCGCCCTTGCCGATCCAGTCCTTGGCGGCTTCCAGGTCCAGCTTGAGGCGGTCGGCGTGATCGGACGGCAGCAGCGGATTGTAGAAGCCGATCTTCTGGATGAAGCGGCCATCGCGCGGATTGCGGCTGTCGGCGATGACGATGTTGTAGTGCGGGCGTTTCTTGGTGCCGCCGCGGGCAAGACGAATACGAAGAGCCATGTCGTTTTTCCTTGTCGTTAAAAGCCTAAATCACTGACTTCATTTTTGGTCGCTCCCGCTCTCGCGGACGCTCCTACCGCCGCCCCGGAAACATTCCGGGGGGCAATCCACCGGGCATACCCCCGCCCATCATTCCACCGGGGCCGGGCATCATCGGCATGCGGCCGCCTTTGCCCATTTTCTTCATCATGTCCGCCATCTGGCGGTGCATTTTGAGCAGCTTGTTGACTTCGCTGACTTCCACACCGGCGCCGGCGGCAATGCGCTTGCGGCGCGAGCCATTGATCAGGTCCGGATCGCTGCGTTCGGTCTTGGTCATCGATTGGATAATGGCTTCCTGGCGGGTGAGAATGCGATCATCGAGCCCCGCCGCATCCAGCTGATCCTTGATCTTGCCCACGCCCGGCAACATGCCGAGCACGCCCTTCATGCCGCCCAGCTTCTTCATCTGGTTCAACTGGGCCTTGAGGTCGTTCATGTCGAACTGACCTTTTTTCATTTTGGCGGCGATCTTCTCCGCCTCTTCTTTGTCCAGCGTCTCGCCGGCCTTCTCCACCAGCGAGACCACATCGCCCATGTCCAGGATGCGGCTGGCGACGCGCGCGGGATGGAAAGGCTCCAGCGCATCGAGCTTTTCGCCGGCGCCCAGGAATTTGATCGGCGCGCCGGTGACGCTGCGCATCGACAGCGCGGCGCCGCCGCGGCCATCGCCGTCGACGCGGGTGAGGATAATGCCGGTGACGGCAACGCGATCGTGGAAGGACTTGGCGATATTGACCGCGTCCTGGCCAGTCAGGGCATCGGCCACCAGCAAAGTCTCATGCGGACCCACCAGCGCCTTGACGCTGGCGACTTCGGCCATCAGCTGCTCATCGACATGCTGGCGTCCGGCGGTATCCAGGATGACGGCGTCATAGCCGCCGACTTTTGCGGATGCCATGGCGCGCTTGGCGATATCCAGCGGTCCCTGTCCGGCGATGATCGGCAGAGTGGCGATGCCCGCCTGCTCGCCCAACACGCGCAACTGCTCCATGGCGGCGGGACGCGTGGTGTCCAGCGACGCCATCAACACGCGCTTTTTTTCCTTGGTCTGCAAAAGCAGGCCCAGCTTGGCGCTGGTGGTGGTCTTGCCCGAACCCTGCAGGCCGACCATCAGAATGGGCGCGGGCGGCGAGCCGATATTCAGCGCGGCATTTTCCTGGCCCAGGGTTTCGACCAGCACGTCATGGACGATCTTGATCACCTGCTGGCCGGGCGTCACCGAGCGGATGACATTTTCGCCGATGGCGCGCGGGCGCGCCTTTTCGATAAAGGTCTTGACCACCGGCAGCGCCACATCCGCCTCGATCAGGGCGATGCGGACCTCGGCCAGGGCGGCGTCGACATCGGCTTCGGTCAGGGCGCCACGGCCGCGAAGCTTGTCGAAAACGCCCGTCAGGCGGGATTGTAAGCTCTCAAACAACCAACACTCTCTCTAGTTGTCTGATTTTCCTAGGGAAAATCAGACGGGGCAAGCAGTTAAGCCCCAGGGGGCGCACCTGCGCTGCCTGGGGGCGATCCCCCGCGCCGGGCGGGGGACCGGAAAACCTTGGGTTTTCCGGAAAACGGGGCGGGTTTTAGGCCCCCGGCATGACGCTGTCAAACCTTGAGGCCAGTGTTGAGACGAGTGTTGAGACGAGTATTGAGGCGAGTGTTTCAAACCGAAACAGACTCAATCGCGACAAACAAAGGCCGTTATGACCCTTATCGTACCAACTTTGTATTGGGCTCAGGCGCCGCCGGGCGTAAAATGGGCCGTGAAGGGTGTGTCTTGCTGTCGTCATTTCAACCGCATGAATTCCAGGACGAACTGGATGCCATCGCCGCGATTCCGGCGGTCGGCACGATCCTGGAGGTGACCTGCCGCACCACCGGCATGGGCTTTGCCGCGATCGCCCGCGTCACCGGCGAACGCTGGATATGCTGCGCCGTCAAGGACGATATCGCTTTCGGCCTCAAGCCCGGCGGCGAATTGAAACTGGAAACCACCATCTGCAACGAGATCCGCGCCAGCCGCCAGTTGGTGGCGATCGACCATGTCGCGGAGGATCCCGATTTCCGGGAGCATCACACCCCTTTGCGCTACGGCTTTCAGAGCTATATTTCCCAGCCCATCATCCTGCCCGATGGCAGCTTCTTCGGCACGCTCTGCGCCATCGATCCCCGTCCCAACAAATTGAAGACGCCGCCGGTGCTGGCCATGTTCAAGCTGTTCAGCGATCTGGTCGCGTTCCATCTCGACCTGCATTTCAAGCTTGCGGCGAGCGAAAAGGAGAATGCGCGGCTGCACGAAGGATTCCGCGCCGGCCTGGGCCACGACATGCGCAATACCCTGGCCGCCATGGAAGCCGGCACCCGGCTGTTGCGCAAAACC
>DATEIA010000009.1:0-4705 GCA_035279305.1 Rhizomicrobium sp. | reverse complement strand
GTCCACCCCACATTTTGTTGGTGCTCATTTTGTCATCCGAAAGACCATGACCAAGAAAATCATCATCGGCTTGGCCTTGCTCACCGCAGTCGTGATGGGCGTTCTATATGGGAAAGGGCTGCTTTCTGTCCATCAGGGGCTGGAGCCGCCGGCCTCGCTTTCGGCGCTGGTGCTGGAAAAGACGCCCAAAACCGCCCCGGATGTGCATTTCGCCGATCCTAAGGGGACCCGCCATGCGCTGGCCGCGTTCCGGGGCCGCTATGTGCTTTTGAACCTCTGGGCCACCTGGTGCGGGCCCTGCGTCAATGAATTGCCCGCCCTGGCGAGGCTGGCCAGCTTCGCGCCGGGTATACGCGTGGTGGCGGTGGATACCGGCGATAAGGATACGGTGGACGCCGCCGCCTTTCTCAAAGAGCACAAGGCCGGCAATCTGGTTGCCTATCGCGACAATGAAAAGGTGATGATGCGCAGCTTCGGAGCCTATGCGCTGCCGATGACGGTGCTGATCGATCCGCAAGGAAAGATTGTTGCGAAGGCTTCCGGGCCCGCCGATTGGGGGGCGCCGGAAGCGGTTAAATACTTCAAGCGCATCACAGGGTCCTAGCGCGGGTCTTTTGCGTCGTGAGTTCGTCGCGTCCATACGCTGGCGCTATGGACCGCTCGTGTACGTCTTGTACACGTCGCTCGTTGCTACGCTGTCGCTAGCAACCCTGCTCACGCCACAAAATCCCTCGCTATTGATCTGCTAGCGCGTGGGTACGGGATGTTCGCCGCGGTAATCGTAGAAGCCGCGTCCCGTCTTGCGGCCCAGCCAGCCCGCTTCGACATATTTCACCAAGAGCGGGCAGGGGCGGTATTTGGAATCCGCCAGGCCCTCATACAGAACCTGCATCACGCTGAGACAGGTATCCAGGCCGATAAAGTCGGCCAGCTGCAGCGGCCCCATGGGATGATTGGCGCCCAGACGCATGGCGGTATCGATGGCATCGACATTGCCGACGCCTTCATACAGCGTATAGACCGCCTCGTTGATCATCGGCAGCAGGATGCGGTTGACGATGAAGGCGGGGAAATCCTCGGCATAGGCGGCGGTCTTGCCCACGCGCTTGACCAGCTCCAGCGCGGTTTGGAAGGTGGAATCGTTGGTCGCGATGCCGCGGATCACTTCCACCAGCTGCATCACCGGCACTGGGTTCATGAAGTGCAGGCCAATGAAGCTTTCGGGCCGGTCGGTGGATGCCGCCAGCCGCGTCACGGAAATGGACGAGGTGTTGGTGGCGATCATCGCCTTGTCGGAGATGCGCGTACACAGATCCTGGAAAATCTTTTTCTTGATCCCTTCGTCTTCGGTCGCCGCTTCGATCACCAGGTCGCGATCCTTGAGATCGTCCAGGGTCTGGGTGACGCGGATGCGCGCCAAGGCGGGCTTGATCTGGTCTTCCTTGATCAGACCCTTGGCGGCCTGGCGCTGCATGTTTTTTTCGACCAGGCCGACAGCCTTGGCCAAGGCATCCTTGTTGATGTCGTCGAGCACCACGTCATAGCCGGACAGGGCCAGCACATGCGCAATGCCGGTGCCCATTTGGCCCGCCCCGATAACGCCGATTTTCTCGATTGCCATGTCGCTCGCCTTTACCTGTAACTACGCTACTTGTAACCACGCTTGCTGAGTTCTGCGTCCAATTCGGGCAGAATCTTGAACAGATCGCCCACCAATCCGTAGTCGGCGACCTGGAAAATCGGCGCTTCCTCGTCCTTGTTGATGGCGACAATGCGCCGCGAATCCTTCATCCCCGCCAGATGCTGAATGGCGCCGGAAATGCCCACCGCGATGTAGAGATCGGGGGCCACGGCTTTGCCGGTCTGCCCCACCTGATAGTCGTTGGGGACATAGCCCGCGTCCACCGCGGCCCGGCTGGCGCCGACCGCGGCATGCAATTTGTCGGCGATGGAATCCAGCAGCCGGAAATTTTCCGCCGAGCCCAGGCCGCGCCCGCCCGAGATCACGATTTTGGCCGAGGTCAGTTCGGGACGTTCGGATTTGGACAGCGTTTCGCCCGCGAATTTGGACAGGCCCGGATCGGCGGCGGATGCGATCTTTTCGATCGCCGCGCTGCCGCTTTCCTCCGCCGCCTTGAAGGCGGTGGTGCGCACGGTGAGGATCTTTTTGCCGGCCGGCGCCTGCACCGTCTCGATGGCATTGCCCGCGTAAATGGGACGCTCGAACGTGTCGGGCGAGACCACTTTCAGAATTTCGGAAATCTGCGGCGTGTCCAGCTTGGCGGCGACGCGCGGCAGGATATTCTTGCCGCTGGTGGTGGCCGGCGCCAGGACGGCGTCATAGCGATCGGCCAGCGACAAGATCAGGGCCTGCATCGGCTCGGCCAGTTGCTTGGCATAGAGGGGTGCATCCGCCAGCAGAATTTTTTCCACTCCGGCGATTCTGGCTGCCGCGTCGGCGATGGCGGCGCAATTTTCACCGGCGACCAGAATGTGCACAGGCGTCGAAATGGCTGCGGCCGCCGTCACCGTTTTGTGGGTGGCATCCTTCAGCGCGGCATTGTCATGTTCGGCGAGAACCAGCGAGGCCATTAGAGCACCCCGTCCGCTTTCAGCCGATCCAGCAGTTCGGCCACGGACGCGACTTTCACGCCGCCGCCGCGTTTGGGCGGCTCCGACACGTTCAGAACCTTGAGGCGCGGCGCGATATCGACGCCAAGATCGGCGGGCGTTTTTTCGTCAATCGGCTTTTTCTTGGCCTTCATGATGTTGGGCAGCGAGGCATAACGCGGCTGGTTGAGGCGCAGGTCGGTGGTCATCACCGCCGGCAACTTGACCTCTACCGTCTGCAAGCCGCCGTCGATTTCGCGGCCGACCTTGGCGCTGCCATCGCCCAGTTCCAGCGAATGGGCGAAGGTGGCTTGCGGCCAGTCCAGCAGCGCGGCCAGCATCTGGCCCACTTGATTGGCGTCGTCGTCGATCGCCTGCTTGCCGGTCATCACCAGGTCCGGCTTTTCGGCTTCCACCACGGCTTTGATGATTTTGGCCACCGCCAACGGCTCGACCGTCTGGTCGGTCTTAACCAGGATGCCGCGGTCGGCGCCCATGGCCAGCGCGGTGCGAATGGTTTCCGTGGCCTGTCCGGGCCCGATGGAAAGCACGACCACTTCCTGGGCCTTGCCCTTTTCCTTCAGCCGCACCGCTTCTTCCACGGCGATTTCATCGAACGGGTTCATGGACATTTTGACATTGGCCAAGTCCACGCCGCTCTGGTCCGCCTTGACGCGAACTTTTACGTTGTAGTCGATCACCCGCTTGACGGGCACCAGGACCTTCATGGCGTTTCTTTAGATCCCCAATGGACAGCTGTTGCGCTACGGCTTAAGGCGCTGTCCGTGCCGACCGGTTTCTTGTGCAGTGCAAAAACTATGGCCCGAGACAGAGGGCTGTCAACGCGGCGGGGCGCGCAAAGGCCCATTATCGCTGCAATGCAGCAATAATGGTGAATATTCCCCCGACAGACTGCGGCATTCTGACGCAGAACCTGAAGGCCAAGCCTATTTCAGAGTGGCCAGATAGGCGACCAGATCGGCCTGCTGCTTTTTGCTGGTGATGCCGGGAAAGGCCATCTTGGTACCGGGCACCATGCGGGCCGGGCCGGCGACCCATTTGGTCAAGCTGGCCTCGTTCCAGACGATCCCGGCTTTTTGCAGCGGACCGGAATAGGCAAAAGCCGCGCGGCTGGCGGCCTTACGGCCGACAATTCCGGACAGGTTGGGACCCAAGGCATCGCCGCCGTCCTTATCGCTGGTGTGGCAGATGGCGCAGCGCTTATAGACCACCGCGCCCGCCTTGGCGTCGCCCGCCGCATTGGCCGCGACGACGGAGCTGGCCAGCAGCGCCAGCGCAATAAGACTTGTTCGAAGCATGAAAAGCCCTTTTTCGGTTCCCTGAAGGGTCCCTCCAATACCCGATCTTGCGTTTGAAAACAGCGCAAATTGTGTCGCGCCCCTTTTGATATTTGGCGGGGCCCCGCATTAGTCTGGCTTGGCAGTACTTGCCAATCGCTGCCTTACGCCTCCAACGCGGTTATAGATTCGCTCATGCGTGATGGTTTGGAACTGACCCCGGCGGCGCCCGAGGCGCCGGCGCGCCCCCGGATCGTGCAGGATTTCGCACAGGCCTCGCAGGGCGCACAGGATCTGGCCCAATTGCGCGTGCATTTGTGCGAAGCCACCCATGCGCTGGGCTTCCATCACTTTCTGCTGCAAGGCGCGGCCGGGCATGCCTGGCTGGCCGATTTGCCGCCTGGCTGGACCATGCCCGCTCCACACAATGACGCGGTGCTGGTAACGGCGGCGCAGTCTTATGCGCCTTTCCTGTGGTCGGACATTTCCCGCCTGATAGCGCTCACGCCCGATCAGCGCGATTTCATGGACGCTGTCCACACATGCGGCCTGGGCGCGGCCGTGACCGTGCCTATCCATCGTTCGCGCGGCGCGGACGCGGCCGGCAGCTATAGCGATTTCGCGGGCTGCTGCTCCTTCATGATGAAGAGCGGCGCTCCCTTGCCGCTGGGAAGCTTGGCCGCCGCGCATTATGTCGGCGCCATGGCTTTCGATACGGCGGAAAATCTGCGCCGGGTACGGCCTGGGGCCTTGCGGCGCGGCCCCCACCTGACTCCGCGCCAGCGCGATTGCGTGGT
>DATEIA010000008.1:0-15911 GCA_035279305.1 Rhizomicrobium sp. | reverse complement strand
GTTCACCCTGGGCTGCGGGCGGCTGTTCGAAGGCGATCCGCAAATGATGTGGACCAGCCTCAGCAAGCTGATGACCTTGCCCGACCAGACCCGCGTCTATTGCGGCCATGAATATACCCAGAGCAATGGCCGTTTCGCCCTGACGCTAGAGCCCGGCAATGCGGCGCTGAAAGCACGCATGGAGGAGGTGACGGCGGCGCGTCAGGCAGGCAACCCGACTGTGCCATCGACCATCGGGCTGGAGAAAAAGACCAACCCGTTCCTGCGCCCGGATTCGGAGGAGATTCGCAGGTCCTTGGGCATGGAAAAAGCGGGCGATGTCGCGGTGTTCGGCGAGATCAGGGCCCGGAAGGATAGATTTTGATCTCTACATAAAATCCCTCTCCCCTTGAGGGGAGGAGGAAAACGATTGATCCTGTCACAACCGTCTCAGTTGGATTTTTTCTCAGAATCGTCGCCACTGCCAAACGGCGCCGTAACGACATCCGCGGTGGTGGAAACCACCGAAGCACCAGCGCCCACAACCGTGGCGCCGGCATCCACCGCCGTACTGGCGGCGCGATAGACCATGCAGCCGGACAGCGAAAGCGCCAGGCCGGCCAGCATCGCCATGTTGCACGAGAGGCGGATCACGTTTTTCAATCTTGGCCCCATACAAGGTTCTATTTGACAGAGGTACAGCTTGGTCGCCCAATGGTCAAAACAACGCTAACCGGACCAAAGACAAACATGTCGGAAAGCCTATTTGTTACCAAGCTTTATAAGGGCCGCATCGCCGTTGCCAAAGACCTGGAAAGAACCTGTCTGGGTATCGCCGCCGACGACATGGCCGGCCAGCGCTGGTCGCGCGAGCATGGCTATGGCGGCTATACTTCTTATGCTTCGCTGAACGATCTGCCCCGGCGCGCCAGCCTGTTCGCCGATCTGGAGCGCGTCCTCGCCAAACATATCGCGGTGTTCGCGCGCGAACTGCAATTCGACATGGCGGGGCGCAAGCTGAAGCTGGACAGCCTCTGGATCAATGTGATGCAGAAAGGCGCGGTCCATACCCCGCACATCCATCCCCATGCGGTGATCAGCGGCACCTATTATGTGACGGTGCCGCCCAAATCCGGCGCCATCCGGTTCGAGGACCCGCGCCTGCCCATGATGATGGCCGCGCCGCCAAAAAAGCCCCATGCCAGGCCCGAAAACCGCAGGTTTATGGATGTGACACCCAAGCCCGGCATGCTGCTGTTATGGGAAAGCTGGCTGCGCCATGGGGTGGAAACCAACCAGGCGCGGGGGCGGCGGATTTCGGTGAGTTTTAATTACCGGCTCGACTGACGCACTGGCGGTTTTGGGCCTATGGTGGCTCCTTAACAACAACCGGAGCGTCGGCGAACCCGCAGGGCCTCGCCGCGCGACCATTAAAAAAGGGAGGACGTCATGAACATCTTCGCCGGTTCAATGGAAATCCAGATGCTGTGCTGGAGCGTGGTGCTGGGGCTGGCCCAGCTGGTGATCGCCACCAGCCTGGCGCTGAAGGACCAGGGGCGCGCTTACAATATCGGCACCCGCGATACACCGCCGCCGCCGGTCAGCGTCTTGACCGGACGTTTCCAGCGCGCCTTCGGAAATTTCCGCGAGACCTTCGTCTATTTCGCGGTGGCGGTTCTGGTGGTGACGGCGCTGGCCAAGAACAGCCCCACCTCGGCCCTGGGGGCGCAAATCTATTTCTGGTCGCGCCTGGCCTATGTGCCGGTCTATGCCGCAGGCATCAATGGTGTGCGCACGGCGCTATGGACCGCCTCGATCGTCGGACTGGTGATGGTGCTGCTGGCGGCGGCATAATTGACCCTCCCCTTGAGGGTGGAGGTAGCGACAGCGTACCGACATCGAATTGCGCAGCAATTCGGGGAGGGGTTGATTGGAGAAATACCCCTCCCCCCAAATTGCTTTCACGCGGATCGCGCGAAAGCAATTTGCCCCCTCCCTCAAGGGGAGGGGGAAGTGAGTTCAGCTGTGCCGCCGCCGGATGATTCCATCCAGCTTGCTGGACAGTTTGGAGACGAAATGCTCCCGGTCCCAGGCGATCTTGGCCTCGTCGAAAATCTTTTCCTGGACCTCACGCGGCAGATGCGGCCAGGCGGTGATCACCGCCGAGCCCAGCCGGCGCACCAGGCATTCTTCCTCGGCCGGATACCGGAACTGTTTGTCTTCCACGAACGCCATGCGCACGCCTTCTCGCTGGAGGAATTAAAGATGGTCCGGGGCAGATGGGAACTCTGGCCGCGTCGGACATTTGCAGGGAGCCAAGCTCAACCCGGAAAAAAGCCTAATTCAGGGCGAGGCGCTTTGGGAGCAGAAATTTCGGGGGAACCCGTAACGGCCTGGGTTCAGCGGCCCTTCTTTTTCTGGGCCTTGCGGGCGGCATAACGCGCGTCGCGCCGGGCCTTCTGTTCGGCTTCCAGGGCTTCCTGTGCCCGGATGCGCTCCTCGTGCTCGCGTTCGGCCTGGGCCTTGGCCTCGATCTCGGCCAGGCGGCGCTGTTCTTCTTCGGCGGCGCGGCGCTTTTCCGCCTCGATGGCGGCCAGGCGCTTTTCCTCGGCGCGCTTGGCGGCGCGTTCCTCGCGCGCGGCGGCAATCGCCATGCGCTCACCGGCCTTGGCCTCAAAATTGGCCTTGGCGGCTTCGGCCCGGGCCTTGGCCTTGGCCAGCATCTCGGCGCGCGCCTTGGCGGCGGTATCCAGGCGGTTGGAGAATTTTTCATTATCTAGGCGGGGGGGCATGTTTACTTCTCAGGTTTCCATAATGCGCAGATTGGGCGCCAGCGGGCGGTTGTTTGCGTCCACCAGCAGAATCCGGGGCGAAAAGCTCTTGGCTTCGGCCTCTTCCATGCGTGCATACGCGACAATGATGACAAGATCGTCTTTCTGGGCGAGACGGGCGGCGGCGCCGTTGATCCCGATGGTGCCGGAACCGGCGGGCGCGGGGATGGCATAGGTGGTAAAGCGCATCCCATTGTTGATGTTGAGCACATCGACCTGTTCATGCGGCAGAATGCCGGAACGCTCCAGCAGATTGGCGTCCACCGAGATCGATCCCTCATAGTTGAGGTCGCATTGAGTCACCGTGGCGCGGTGAATCTTGCTCTTGAGCAAGGTGAGCTGCATCAGTTGTCCAAGAAGCTTCTGAGCTTCCGGCTCCTGCTGGGATGCTTGAGCTTTCTGAGCGCCTTGGCCTCGATCTGGCGGATACGTTCGCGGGTGACGCTGAACTGCTGGCCGACTTCTTCCAACGTGTGATCGGTATTCATGCCGATGCCGAACCGCATGCGCAGCACGCGTTCCTCGCGCGGGGTCAAGGTCGCCAGCACGCGGGTGGTGGTTTCGCGCAAATTCGCCTGGATGGCGGCATCGATCGGCAGCACCACATTGGGGTCCTGGATGAAATCGCCCAGATGGCTGTCTTCCTCGTCGCCGATGGGGGTCTCCAGGCTGATCGGCTCCTTGGCGATCTTGAGAACCTTGCGGACCTTTTCCAGCGGCATGGCCAGGCGTTCGGCCAGCTCTTCCGGGGTGGGCTCGCGGCCGATCTCATGCAGCATCTGGCGCGAGGTGCGCACCAGCTTGTTGATGGTCTCGATCATGTGCACCGGAATGCGGATGGTGCGCGCCTGGTCGGCGATGGAGCGGGTGATGGCCTGGCGGATCCACCAGGTCGCATAGGTCGAGAATTTATAGCCGCGGCGGTATTCGAACTTATCGACCGCCTTCATCAAGCCGATATTGCCTTCCTGGATCAGGTCCAGGAACTGCAAGCCGCGGTTGGTGTATTTCTTGGCGATGGAGATGACCAGGCGCAGGTTGGCCTCGATCATTTCCTTCTTGGCGACGCCGGATTCGCGCTCACCCTTCTGCACCGTCTGGACGTTGCGGCGGAATTCGGAAACCGACTGGCGGGTTTCCTGCGCCAGCTGCTGGATTTCGTCGCGCAGCGCCTTGATCTTGTCGCGCTCGTCGGTGACGAACTCGTGCCAGCCCAGGCCGGTCAGGCGGCCGACGCGGCGTGCCCAGTTGGGGTCCAGCTCATTGCCGAAATACTGTTTGAGGAATTCGGCGCGGTCCACGCCATGGCTTTCGGCCAGACGCAGCAGCTTGCCTTCCAAGCCCACCAGGCGGCGATTGATGCCGTACATCTGGTCGACCAGGGCTTCGATGCGGTTGTTGTTGAGCTTGAGCGACTTGACCAGATCCATGGTCTCGTTGCGCAGCTTCTTGAAGCGGCGTTCCTGGCCGGTGGACAGTTCGTCCGAGGCCAGCGCGGCCTCGACCGAGGCGTCCTGCAGCTTGCCCAATTTCTTATAGAGGCCCGCGATGGCATCCAGCGAGGCCAGCACCTGGGGCTTGAGCGCCGCTTCCATGGCGGAAAGCGGCAGATTGCCTTCATCGTCGAAATCATCGCCGTCATCGGCGGCGGCCGCGGCGGCTTCGCCTTCGGTGCCTTCCTCGCCTTCCGCTTTGGGGGCCGGCTTGGGTACCGGTGGCGGGGGTGGCGGCACCGGCTTCTTGAATTCCATCGGCGGGGCCGCGCCGTTGACGGGCGGATTTAAGGGCTGGCCGTCAGGGCCGACCGGCGGCGGCACATTGGCGGGCTGACCATCGGGACCGGCGCCATACATGGCTTCCAGATCGATGATGTCGCGCAGCAGCACCTTGCCTTCATTGAGTTCGTCGCGCCAAACCGTCAACGCCTCGAAGGTCAGCGGGCTTTCGCACAAGGCGCCGATCATCAATTCGCGCCCGGCCTCGATGCGCTTGGCGATAGCGATTTCGCCTTCGCGGCTGAGCAGCTCGACGCTGCCCATTTCGCGCAGATACATGCGCACCGGATCGTCGGTGCGGTCATACTGCTCGCCCGACTTGGCCGTGGTGGCCAGGGCTTTGCTGCCGGAGGCCTCGACAAGGGCGCCGCCCTCCTCGCCTTCCTCGGCCTCTTCGCTTTCGATGACATTGATGCCCATCTCATTGAGCATCGCCATCGTGTCTTCGATCTGCTCGGACGAGGTCTTGTCCGACGGCAGAACCTTGTTCAGTTCGTCATAGGTGACATAGCCGCGCGCCTTGGCCTTGGCGATCATCTTGCGGACGCCGACATCGGACATGTCCAGCAAGGGCGAATCCGCATCGCCCGGCGTTTCATTCTCGCCCGGCTTTTTGGGCACGATCTTGCTGCCCGGCTTGGGCGGCACCAACGGCGCGGCGTCGCTCTTTTTCGGATCGGCCTTGGCCTGCTTCAACGCGGCCTTGGCCTTGAGTTTTTCTTCCTTGGCCAAAGCGGCGAGCTGCGCCTTGGTGAGCTTCTCAACCTTGGCGGGCTTGGCTTTGGCGTGGACGGCGGCGGCCTTGGCCACCGGCTTGCCCGGCTTGGCCTTTGCCTTGACGGCCGCGGATTTGGCGGGGGCCTTCTTGGCGGGTGCCGATTTGGAGGCGGCGGCTTTCGCCGCCGGCTTTTTGGTGGGCTTTGCCGGTTTCTTGGAATGGGACGCTTTGGCCACTGAATCTCTTCTACCTAACTATTACCCGCGCCCGTCGCCGGGCCGTTGGAAGCGCTCTTTGCGGCGCTCCAACAGACGCCGCGCATCGTCCCTATGCCCAGAAATCTCGCGCAGATCAGCCATTGCGCGCTGAAAACTGGCAAGAGGATTCTCGGCCTGAGCGCCGGCGAAACGCGCCAGCAAATCGGCCAATCCCGTACGTGTGAAGTGGGCTTGAACCCCAGCTTTTTCAAGGCTGGAGCCGGAGGCGGCGAGGTTTAGAAGTTCGTGCCGCAGCCTGTCAAGCGATGGGTCGGCCAGATCCAGGACCGCCAGGGCCTCGGCCTCCATGGGTACGATTTCCGGGAATTCAACCAGAAGTCGTCCCAGCTCTAACTCCTTGGCCTGGCGGGCTCCCGCCTGGCCGGACCGGACCAGGGCACTGGCCTGGACACTGGCCGAAACCGCTTCGGGGCTCCCCGGCAGGGGGCGCGGCTTGAAGTCGCCCCGGAACTTGCCACCCGGCTTCCCCGCCCCTGCCATGGAACTTCGGGCCTGGTATCGAGCCCCATCGCGATCGGCCCTTGGCTGGGCCGATCGCCGCTTGAAGTTCTCGAAGACCAACTGCTCGAACCCCCTGCGGTAGTAATCCGCCACCTTGGCATCGCCGATACGGTCAACGATTTCCTTCAGATTGTGTTCCAATCCGGCGCGGCGTTCGGGGGTGGAAAAATCCTTGCCCTCGGTTTGGGTGCGCCACAAAAGCTGCGACAGAGGAAGCGCGGCCTCCAGCAGCACCGCCATAGCGCCCGCGCCATTGTGCGCGATGTAGCTGTCGGGGTCCTCGCCGGTCGGCAAAAAGGCAAAGCGCAAGGAATATCCCGCCTTCAGATGCGGCAGAGCCAGATGGGCGGCGCGATGCGCAGCCTTCAATCCCGCCGCATCGCCGTCAAAAGCCAGGATCGGTTCGGGCGCGGTGCGCCACAACAGATGTAACTGATCCTCGGTCAGGGCGGTACCCAGAGGCGCCACGCTATGGGCGAAGCCGGCGCGCACCAGCGCGATCACATCCATATAGCCTTCGGCGACCAGGATGGTACCCGCCTTGATGGCGGCGGCGCGGGCGGTTGCGAAATTGTAGAGCTGCGAACCCTTGGAAAACAGCGAGGTTTCGCCGGTATTGATGTATTTGGGCTTGGCATCGGCTTCCAAGGCGCGGGCGCCGAAAGCGACGATGCGGCCGCGTCCGTCGGAGATGGGAAACATCACCCGGTTGAAGAAGAAATCGCGCATCGCCCGGCCTTCCTCGGCCGGTTTTGCCAGTCCTGCGGCGATGATGTCGTCCTGGGTGATGTTGTGGCTGGTCAGATGTTGGATCAGCGCATTGCTGGCTGACGGCGCATAACCCAGGCGAAATTGTTTGGCGGCGGCGCCGTCCAGCCCGCGGCCCTTCAGATAGTCGCGCGCTTCGCGCCCCGCCGCATCGAACAGTTGCGCTTCGTAGAATTTCGCCGCCAGTTCCACGATGTCGTAAAGCGATTTGCGCTTCTGTTCCCGCGCCTCGTCTTCCGGCGACCATTTGGGCAGCTCGACCCCCGCTTCGCCCGCCAACTTCTCGACGCTTTCCGGAAAAGACAGGCCCTCGGTCTCGATCAGCCATTTGAAGGCATCGCCGCCCTTGCCGCAACCGAAGCACTTGTAGAGCCGCCGCTCATTCTCGACCTTGAAGCTGGGGGATTTTTCCTGATGGAAGGGACAGCAGCCCCACATCACACGGCCCTTGCGCACCAGCTTGACGCGGCGGCCCACCAGCGCGACCAGATCGGTCCGCCGCCTGATTTCCTCCAGCAAGCCTTCGCCATAGCGCATGCAAGCAGTCTACGGGAAACGCACCGGGATGGGGGAGGCAAAGACGCTGATTCCTGTGAGTCAGGGCCCGAAACCCGCCCCTTTTCAGCAAAATGCGCCCTTAGCGCGAGGGATTTTGGGGCCTGAGCAGGAGCGTCGCGCGCAGCGTGCTGACGCACGTGAGCACGCGCGACGCAGTCAGGGCCCAAAAGACCCGCGCTAGAGCTTTTTGGCGAAGTGGAAGCTGGAAATGGAAAGCCCCTGGCGGAAATAGAAATGGTGGGCCCGGATGCGCTGGGTCCCCGAATCCAGGTGCATTTCGGTGCAATTCTCCTCACGCGCACGGTTTTCCATCCAGGCCATCAGCGATTCCGCAAAGCCCTTGCCGCGATGGCTTTCGGTGCAGATCAGATCATCGACATACAGCACCTTGCCCCAGGCCAGATGCTCCAGAATCCGAAAGGAGGCCGCCGCGACCGGCACGCCATTATCCTCGACATACAAAAGTTGCCAGCCGCGCTCAGTCCGGCGCTGGCGTTGCACACGGGTGACGAAATCCGCCGCATCCGCGATATGAGTGCGTAGCTCATGCATGACGGGAAAGACGCGCGCGACCTCTGCATCGCTGATGGCGAGCCTGACTTCACTCATTTCCCGCTCAGCGCATCTTTCGTCGCAGCGCTGGCTTTGGAGAAGTCCATCTGCCCGGCATAACGCTCTTTCAGCACCGCCATCACCTTGCCCATATCCTTGATCGAGGCGGCGCCGACCTCAGCGATCACTTTCTTAACCGCCTCCTTCATCGCCGCCTCATCCATCTGGGCTGGCATGAAGGAGCGGATGATGGCGATTTCCTCACGCTCGCCCGCCGCCAGTTCGGGCCGGTTGCCGGTGTCATAGGCGGTGGCGGATTCCTCGCGCTGCTTGATCATCTTGGCCAGCAAGGTGAGGATTTCGTCATCGCCCAACAGTTCCCTGGAAGTTTCGCTGCGCGCGGCGATGTCGCGGTCCTTCAGCGCCGCCAGCATCAGGCGTACCGTGGCCAGGCGCTTGGCGTCCTTGGCCTTCATGGCCTCTTTCATGGCGTCGTTGAGCTGGGCGCGCAGGGACATGGGAATCTCTCATCGAAAAT
Source organism: Rhizomicrobium sp. (assembly GCA_035279305.1). GTDB lineage: Bacteria > Pseudomonadota > Alphaproteobacteria > Micropepsales > Micropepsaceae > Rhizomicrobium. Next base: position 7,413 of record DATEIA010000008.1, on the reverse strand, counting down.
GTGCGCCGGAACCTAGCGGGAATCGGTGGATAATTCCAACCCGTTGAAATTCAACAATAAGTTCTGGTTGACGGGCGCACGACGCCTCCCTATTTTCGCGCAAATTCGAGGCCTTCCATGACCGACGCATCCAAAGCCCACGCCGCCAACGCGGCGAGCGTGTTTTCACGCGGAGGCTTGATGCTGGCGGACGGCACTTTCTTTGAAGGCACCGGCTTTGGCGCGCAAACCGCCGCGATCGGCGAAGTCTGTTTCAACACCGCCATGACCGGCTATCAGGAGATCCTCAGCGATCCGTCTTATGCCGGCCAGATCGTGGCCTTCACCTTCCCCCATATCGGCATCGTCGGCACCAATGACGAGGACATCGAAACGGTGACGCCGGCAGTGCGCGGGCTGATCGTGCGCGCCGATGCGCAGCATCCGTCCAACTATCGCAACTTGCTGGCCCTGGATGGCTGGCTGAAGAAACACAATATTCCGGCGGTGGCGGGGATCGACACCCGCGCCTTGACCGCGCTGATCCGCGAAAAAGGCATGCCGCATGGCGCGGTGATCAATCTGGCCCCCTCTTCTGATTCAAAAAGTGCCGCGCTGGACCGCGAGGCACTGATCCGGCAGGCCAAGAGCTTTGCCGGGTTGGAAGGGTTGGACCTGGCCAAGGAGGTGACCGCGGGCCAGACCAGCAAATGGAATGAGACGCCTTGGGTGTGGGGCGAGGGCTACAAGAGCGAAGGCAAGCCCAGCTTCCGCGTCACCGTGATCGACTATGGCGTGAAGCGGAACATCCTGCGCCTGCTGGCGGGACTGGGCGCCGACATCACGGTGGTGCCCGCCAATGCCACCACCGAAGAGGTAATGCGCTCGCAGCCGCATGGCGTGCTGCTCTCCAATGGGCCGGGCGATCCGGCCGCGACCGGGGTCTATGCCATTCCCACCATCAAGGGCGTGATCGACACCGGCACGCCGGTATTCGGCATCTGCCTGGGCCATCAGATGCTGGGCCTGGCGCTGGGCGCGAAGACCAAAAAGATGGTGCAGGGCCATCACGGCGCCAATCATCCGGTCAAGGATCTGACCACCGGCAAGGTGGAGATCGTGTCGATGAATCACGGCTTCACGGTGGATCGCGACACGCTCCCTGCGGGGGTCACCGAGACCCATGTCTCGCTGTTCGACAACACCAATTGCGGCATCGCGGTCGAGGGCAAGGACGTGTTCAGCGTCCAGTATCACCCCGAAGCCTCACCGGGGCCGATGGATTCGCACTATCTATTCGAACGCTTTGCCGAGGCTGCCAAGAAACGGGCTTAGAAGGATGAAGTGAATGCGCGTCGAACAAGTCGAGATTTATTCCGACACAACCAATCGCGCCATTCTCCGACATCCAGGGCGAAAATTTCCGGGCATACTTATCCAAGGCGACACCCTTCATGGACTGTGTCGCGAAGCTGACGAAGCATGCGAAGGCGCGCGGGCTTCATTGGATGATGAAAACTATAGCGCGCTAAATGAGCTACGAAATGCGCTGTGGGACTATCTCGCCCATTATAAGAATGTCCTGATTGAGCACGACATAGAATTACCGTTCAACGACAAGCCCTAGGCGCGAGGAATTTTGCGGCGTGGGCAGGAGGCCGCGCGGAGCGTACCCAGCGTACGTGAGCACGGCCGACGAACCCACGACGCAAAAGGACCGCGCCCTAAGCGTCGCCTTGGCCATTCTCCTGCGGCGTCCAGCCCTTCAGATCCGCGGTCGGCGGCATGCCGATGACATTGAACCCGGCATCGACGAAATGCACTTCGCCGGTCACCCCTCCTGCCAGATCGCTGAGCAAATACAAGGCCGCTCCCCCGACATGATTAAGCTCGACGGTCTTCTTGAGCGGGGAATGGCTCTTGTTCCACTTGAACACCATACGGGCATCACCCACCGCCGCGCCCGCCAGGGTACGCATCGGCCCGGCCGAAATAGCGTTGACGCGAATGCCGTCCTTGCCCAGGTCGGCGGCAAGATAGCGCACGCTGGCTTCCAGCGCCGCCTTGGCCACGCCCATCACATTGTAATTCGGCATCACCCGCTGGGCGCCCAGATAGGTGAGGGTCACCAGGCTGCCGCCATTTTGCATCAGCCGCGCCGCCCGCTGCGCCACGGCGGTGAAGGAATAGCAGGAAATATCCAGGCTCTTGGCGAAATTGGCGCGCGATGTATCGACATAGCGGCCCTTCAATTCCTCGCGGTCGGAAAAGGCAATCGCATGGACCAGAAAATCCAGCGAACCCCAGTGCTTTTCCAGGGTCGCAAAGGCGCTATCCAATTGCGCGTCGCTTTCCACATCGCCGGGCAGCACAATGCGGGAACCGATCGAGGAGGCCAGCGGCCCCAGCCGTTTCTTCTGGGCATCGCCTTGATAGGTGAAGGCGATTTCTGCGCCCTGGCTCGCCAGCATCTGGGCGATGCCCCAGGCGATGGAATGGTCGTTGGCCACGCCCATCACCAAGCCGCGCTTGCCATTCATCAGCCCTGTTTTTGGCATCAATCCTGATTTCGCGTCAGCCAAAAGATCCTCGGGGGGCGTTTTCTGTTCCATTCGGGAGATCACTTCTCATAGCGCTGGAACACCAGCGAGGCGTTGGTGCCGCCAAAGCCGAAGCTGTTGGACAAAGCGACATGGATATTGGCGTTGTCGATGCGGCGGCGCACGATATTGGCGCCCTCCACGGCGGGATCGATCTCCACGATATTGGCGCTTTCGCAGATGAAACCCGCCTGCATCATCAGCAAGGTGTAGATCGCCTCATGCACCCCGGCCGCGCCCTGGCTGTGGCCGGTGAGCGACTTGGTGGCGCTGATCGCGGGTGTCTTGCCGCCGAATACGGTCCGAATCGCATGGATCTCCGGCACATCGCCCACCGGAGTCGAAGTGGCGTGGGGATTGATGTAATCCACCGGCGCCTTCACATTCTCCAGCGCCATCTGCATGCAGCGCACCGCGCCCTCGCCGGACGGCGCCACCATGTCGGCGCCGTCGGCGGTGGCGCCATAGCCCACCAGCTCGGCATAGATCTTGGCGCCGCGCGCCTTGGCATGCTCCAGCTCTTCCAACACCAGAATGCCGCCACCGCCGGAAATCACAAAGCCGTCGCGATGGATGTCATAGGCGCGGCTGGCATTCTCGGGCGAGGCGTTAAACTTGGACGACATCGCGCCCATGGCGTCGAACAATTCGCTTAAGGTCCAGTCCAGCTCCTCGCCGCCGCCGGCGAACATCATGTCCTGTTTGCCCCATTGGATCAGCTCAAAGGCATTGCCGATACAATTGGCGGAGGTCGAGCAGGCGCTGGAGATGGAATAGTTATAGCCCTTGGTCTTGAACCAGGTGGAAAGATTGGCGCTGACGGTGGAGGACATCGCCTTAGGCACCGCAAAAGGTCCCACCCGCTTGGGCGAATTGTTCTGGCGGGTGATGTCGGCAGCTTGAACGATCGCCTTGGTGCTGGGCCCGCCGGAGCCGACGATCAGGCCGGTGCGCGGATTGGAAACGTCCGCCTCTTCCAGTTTGGCGTCGGCAATCGCCTGGTTCATCGCCACCCAGCAATAGCCCGCGCCGTCGCCCTGAAACCGGCGGGCGCGGCGGTCCACCACCTCGTCCAGATTGATCTTGAGCGAGCCATGCACCTGGGAGCGGAATCCCAGGCGGATATAGTCTTCCGCCGCGACGATGCCGGACCGCGCATTGCGTAACGATTCCGTGACTTCCCCGGCGTTGTTGCCGATCGAGGACACAATGCCGAGGCCGGTAACGACCACTCTTCTCATGAGAACCTTTATGCCCTCATGCTTCGATAAGCTCAGCATGAGGAGGGATTTTTAGATCCTCACCCCGAGCTTGTCGAAGGGTGAGAACCGGATTTGTCAGGCGGAGGCGGGCAGCGCGGCCGCATCGGTGAACAGTCCGACCTTCAAGCCCTTGGCTTCATAGACCACCTTGCCGTCCACTTTCATGATGCCGTCGGCGATGCCCAACACCAGCTTGCGCATGATCACGCGCTTGAAATTGACGATATAGGTGATCTTCCTGGCGGTGGGCAGCACCATGCCGGTGAACTTCACTTCATCCACGCCCAGGGCGCGGCCCCGGCCCAGGCCGCCCATCCAGCCCAGGAAGAAACCCACCATCTGCCACAAAGCATCCAGGCCCAGGCAACCCGGCATCACCGGATCGCCCTGGAAATGACATTTGAAGAACCAGAGATCGGGATGGACATCGAATTCCGCCACCACCTCGCCTTTGCCGGCTTCGCCGCCATCCTCGGTGATGGAGGTGATGCGGTCGAACATCAGCATGGGCGGCAGGGGCAATTGCGGATTGCCTGGCCCGAACAGTTCGCCCCGGGCGCAGGCCAGAAGGCCCTGAAGGTCGAAGGAGGATTTGCGCAAGGGTTGGTCCACTTTTGTATTCTTCCTTGAAAACTTGGGCGTTTCCCCGGGATTTCCGAGGATTGTTCCCTACCCCAAAAGAGGGGGATGGGCTACCGCGAAACGCCGGCCTGCTTGCTTAGAATGGTTCTAATAGATATCCTTCACAGTCTAGCAGGGTTGCACCGTTCCTTACAGGCGGTTCACCTTCGACAAGGACCGAGTAAATGGCCAAAGCCTCGCGTAGCGGCAAGAGTTTGACCGCCCAGACCACCGCGCGGCTGCGCCAGTTCGGCCTGCGGCCCACGCGCCAGCGGGTGGAACTCGCCGGTTTGCTATTCGACGACTGCGACCGGCATGTCACCGCCGAAAGCCTGCACGATGAAATCACCAAGGCGGGCATGAAAGTGTCTCTCGCCACCGTCTACAATACCCTGCATCAGTTCACCGAGGCGGGCTTGCTGCGCCAAGTGATCGTGGATGCCGCGCGCAGCTATTTCGACACCAATACCGGCGATCACCAGCATTTCTTCCTCGAAAAGGAAGGCATGCTGATCGACATTCCGGGCGAGGCCATTTCGGTGGCCGGTGTTCCCAACCCGCCGCCCGGACTGACGGTGGACCGGGTCGATGTTGTGGTGCGCGTAAAACGCGCTTAGTCCGCCCGCCCAAACTGAGACTCATTCTCACAGTTTAGAATTATTCTAAACTGTTGACAGACCCCGTCGACAGGGACAATCTGGCGCCCGGAATTTTCACCGCCTAGGAGGCCCACATGCCCGCACTGAAAAACACCAAGACCTGGGAAAATCTCAAGGAAGCCTTCGCCGGCGAAAGCCAGGCGAACCGCCGCTATCTCTATTTCGCACAGAAAGCGGATGTGGAAGGCCACAACGACGTCGCCGCGGTGTTCCGCTCCACCGCGGAAGGCGAAACCGGCCATGCCCATGGCCATCTGGAATATCTGGAGGAAGTGGGCGATCCGGCCACCGGCGAGCCGATCGGCGCCACCGACGCCAATCTCAAGGCTTCGATCGCGGGCGAGACCCACGAATATACCGATATGTATCCGGGCATGGCCAAAACCGCCCGGTCGGAAGGCTTTGACGAAATCGCCGACTGGTTCGAGACCCTGGCCAAGGCCGAGAAGTCGCACGCCGGCCGCTTCCAGAAGGCGCTGGATACTTTAGGTCAGTAACCCCCTCCGCCTTTCGCACGCGACGGCCGCAAGCGGCCTGCGTGCTACAGGCACCTCCCCCTCCTTGGCGCTTCGCGCCGAGGGGGAGGCCGGGCCTGAGTTTTCCTGGAGTCATCCATGACCGGCGAAGGCAGCCTCGACGCCCCCACCCGCGAAATCCTCAAATGGCAGGATCCCGATTTTGCCGATGCGGCCAAGCTGGACGCCGAAATGCGCCGGGTGTTCGACATCTGCCATGGCTGCCGGCGCTGCTTCAATCTGTGCGATTCCTTTCCCCGTCTGTTCGACCTGATCGACAACAGTCCCCAAGAGGATGTCGAGCATCTGGCCAGCGAAGATTTCAAGCCGGTGGCCCAAGCCTGCACGCTTTGCGACATGTGCTTCATGACCAAATGTCCCTATGTGCCGCCGCATCCCTTCATGCTGGACTTTCCGCATCTGATGCTGCGCCACCGCTTTGTCGAGGCAAAGAAAGGCAATACGGAATTCGTTCAGCGCCAATTGGCGGAAATGGACCGCAACGGCCGCCTGGCGCGCTTTGTCTCGCCCATCGTCAACTGGGCCTCCGGCCAGGACAACAAGCCGGTGCGGGCGCTGATGGAAAAGACCGCCGGCATCGACGCCAAGGCGCCGCTGCCCAAATTCCACGCCCGCACTTTTGTATCGGCCGCCAAGCAGCTGGAGAATGAAGTCAATAAGGCCGCGCCTGCCTTCGGCAAGCGCAAGGCGGCGCTCTATGCCACCTGTTTCGTCAACTACAACAAACCGCAAACCGGAATGGATGCCCGCGCCGTGCTCAATCATATCGGCGTGGAGACCAAAATCGCCTATCCCGGCTGCTGCGGCATGCCATTCCTGGAACAAGCCGAGTTGGCGCGCGTGGCGGACAATGCCGCCAAAGTTTCAAAGGAGTTGGTGAAGCTGATAGACGAAGGTTACGACATCATCGCCCTCACCGCCTCTTGCGGCTTGATGCTGAAATGCGAATGGGCGCTGATCTGTCCCGACAATGCCGATGTGAAGCGGGTGCAGGAAAACACCTTCGACATCGACGAATATGTGGTGGACGTGGCCAAGAAGGAGGGCCTGCCTGGCGGCCTCACCGCCCTGCCCGAAGGCGTCACCGTGCATCTGGCCTGTCACGCCCGGGCCCAGAATATGGGCCCCAAGGCGGCGGAGATGCTGAAAATGATTCCCGATACGCCGGTGGATGTGGTCGAGCGCTGCTCGGGCCATGGCGGCACCTTCGGGGTCGTCAAGCCGACCCATGACGTGGCGGTGAAGGTCGGCAAGCCGGTGTTCAAGGCGGTCAATGCCAAGCCGCGCGGGCACATTGTCTCAGACTGCCCGCTGGCTGCCGTGCATATCGTAGCGCACACCGACACGCCGGCGCGCGAACCGGAACATCCCATCCAGATCATGGCCCGCGCGTTTGGGTTGAAGAAGAGTTGAGTTTTTCCCTCACCCTTCGCCCCTCGACAAGCTCAGGAGGCTCAGGGTGAGGAGAGCAAAGCAAATCCTCATGCTGAGCTTGTCAAAGCATGAGAAACGAGGTCGAACAAATGCCCGAAGCCCAGCGCAAGATCACACAAGCCGACATTCTGTCGGCCACCGAATATGACCAGCAGCGCAAGTCGCTGAAGGCCAACTTGATCCCGATGAAGAAGCTGCGCCGCATCGAGGTGGGGCCCTTCGCCACTTTCTATTTTGAAAATTACGCCACCATGTGGCTGCAGGTGCAGGAAATGCTGCGCATCGAAAAAGGCGGCGAGGAACAGATTCCCGGCGAGCTGGC
>DATEIA010000007.1:0-5402 GCA_035279305.1 Rhizomicrobium sp. | reverse complement strand
GGTTTCTGATATTCGCCATCCGGCAGTTGCCGCAGCCCCTCCTTCTGGCCCGCGATACCGGCATATTTTTCGACATAGGAATACCAGGGCGCGACTTCGTCATAACGGATCGGCCAGGGGATGCCATGGCCGTCGCGCTTGTTGGCCCCGAAATCGATCTCGCTCCAGCGCAGCGCCACCCGGGTCCACAGCAGCGACTTTCCGCCGACTTGGGCGGGCCTGATCCAGCGGAACGGCTTGCTGTTCTCATAATCGATCGGATTGAGCCGGTCGTTGTTGAAGAAATGGGTCATGGCGGTGTTGTCGGCGCCGCCCCATTTGGACATGGCGTGATCGCGCTCGACTTGCGCGGGCGGCAGGCTGCCGCGATAGGGCAATTGCCAAGGGCCCTTGCCTTCGGTGATGTAATCCTTGCGATGCTCGACCATGCGGCCGCGCTCCAGCATCAGGACTTTCATGCCCTTTTCGCACAATTCCTTGGCGGCCCAGCCGCCGCTGATGCCCGATCCGATGACGATGGCGTCGAATTCATAACTGGCCATGGGGATGCTTTCGGATCAGGAGGAGAAAACGCGCCGCACGTCGGCGTAAGGATATTTGCCGTCATAGCGGCCGGGCACCGGCAGATAGACGCGTTCCTGCTTGCAGCCGATTTCCGACGTGTAATAGCCCAACACCACAAGCTGGCGGCAATGTTCGAAAAAACTGATGGGCAAGCTTGGTATCTTGCCGGTCATCGCCTGGGTGAGGACCAGATCCTGCTCCTCCGGCGCGATTTCGGCAAAGGGCTTGCCGAACTGGATGCGGGCCGAGCCTTCGAACATCCCCAACCCATTCATGAACTCCTGCCAGTCGGTGGGTTCATACCAATCGGCCAGCATCATCTCCATGAAGGCCGGCACGCCCGCGGCAATCGCGCCTGGCGTGTCGGTGGTCGGCACAATACGCTCGCTGATGGCGGCGATCAGCGCGCGCTGCGCGATCGAGAGCGGGAGGCGCGAGGCGGTGAAGCCGGACGCGGTGTCGGCCGCCAGCGCCCTGGCCAACGGCGCGGCCAGTTCCACGCCCAAAAACGCAGCCGCGCCCTGCAGCAGGCCGCGCCTATCCAAAACCGCCATCTTGTCCTCCCGGCGTCTTTTATGAGGCGCCTGAGATGATGCTAAGGGACTTTGCCGGTAATGAAAATAGCGGGATCGGGGCCCCGCTATTTCAGCGATTCCTCCGACTCACTGGCCCGCGGCGAATGCGCCCTTAAATATCCGCGTAACAGCGCACTTCCTGGTCCGCGCCTGGCGTGGTCAAAGCGCCATCACGCGCCGGACCGACATTCTTGGCATAGCGCGCCAGCACACCGGTCTTGAAACCCGGCGGCTTGGGCTTGAATGCCTTCTTGCGTTCCGCCAGTTCGGCATCCGTCAGTTCGACATCCATGGTGCCTTTTTCCGCATCGATGGTGATGATGTCACCGTCCTGGATCAGGCCGATGGGACCCATATCGGCGGCTTCCGGTCCGACATGGCCGACGCAAAGCCCGCGCGTCGCGCCCGAGAACCGTCCGTCGGTGACCAGGGCGATATTCTCCACCCCCTGCCCGTAGATCGCCGCCGTGGTCGAAAGCATTTCGCGCATGCCGGGCCCCCCCTTGGGTCCTTCCCAGCGGATCACCAGCACATCGCCTTCCTTATAGTCGCGCTTTTCGACCGCCGCGAAGCAATCCTCTTCGCAGTCGAACACCCGCGCCGGGCCGCGATGCTTGATGTGCTTGAGGCCCGCGATTTTCACGATGGCGCCGTCGGGCGCCAGATTGCCGCGCAATCCCACCACGCCGCCGGTCGGGGTCAGCGCATTTTTCACCTCGACCATGACCTTTTGATCGGGATTGAATTTCACGTCCTTCAGATTCTCCGCCACCGTCTTGCCGGTCACGGTGATACAGTCGCCGTGCAGCAGGCCCGCATCCAGCAGGATGCGCATCAGCATGGGCACGCCGCCCGCTTCCCACATATCCTTGGCGACATATTTTCCGCCCGGCTTGAGCGAGGCCACATAGGGTGTCTTCTTGAAGATTTCCGCCACGTCGAACAAGTCGAACTTGATGCCCGCTTCATTGGCCATGGCGGGCAGATGCAGCGCCGCATTGGTCGAACCGCCCGTGGCCGCCACGACCATCGCCGCATTCTCAAACGCCTTGCGCGTCGCGATATCGCGCGGGCGCAAATTTCTGGACAGCAAATCCATCACCGTCCCGCCGGCTTTGAGCGCGAAATCATCGCGGCTGAGAATTTCGGCAGGCGGGCCGCTAGAATATGGCAGCGCCAGGCCGATGGCCTCGGCGACACAGGCCATGGTGTTGGCGGTGAACTGACCGCCGCAGGCGCCTGCGCCGGGGCAAGCCACTTTTTCCAAATCGACCAGCTCGCTTGACGGCATCTTGCCGGCGCTATGCTTGCCCACGCCTTCGAACACATCCACCACGGTGACATCCTGGCCGTGGAATTTGCCCGGCATGATCGAGCCGCCATAGAGGAACACCGATGGTACGTTGAGGCGTAGCATCGCCATCATCATGCCCGGCAGGGATTTGTCGCAGCCGGCGATACCCACCAGTGCGTCATAGCAATGGCCGCGCACCGTCAGCTCCACGCTGTCGGCAATCACCTCGCGCGACACCAGCGAGGAGCGCATGCCCTCATGGCCCATGGCGATGCCGTCGGTGACGGTGATGGTGCAGAATTCGCGCGGCGTGCCGCCCGCCGCCTTGACGCCCTTTTTGGTGGACTGGGCCTGGCGCATCAGCGCGATGTTGCAGGGTGCGGCCTCGTTCCAGCAGCTGGCCACGCCCACGAAGGGCTGGTGGATTTCCGCTTCCGTCAGCCCCATGGCGTAATAGAAGGAACGGTGCGGCGCGCGCTCCGGCCCTTCGGTGACATGGCGGGATGGCAGCTTCGATTTGTCGAATTTCGGCATGAGGGAACCTGTGAAAAGCGGCGGACTATGGCCCTGTCGCCTGGCGCCTTTCAAGCCCCGCCGGCCGCCTGCCAGATATGAAAAAACCCCGGACCGGAGGCCGGGGTTTTCTCGATTTTCATGCTTGGGCGGTCAGTAGTAATGCCGGCGGCCGTCGCGGTCGATATAGTAATCGCGTTCACGCTGCGCGGCGCGGGCTTTGGACGCCGCGGCACGGCGGCAATCGGCGCGATTGTTGCTATGACCGATGGTATTGCCGATCAGGCCGCCGGCCACACCGCCGACCGCGGCACCGACAATACTGTGCGAGGCAAGGCCGCCGACCAGCGCGCCCGAACCCGCGCCCAGCACGGTTTCGGTCGAAGCGTCACCGTCGCAGGCTGCGGACGCGGAAACCGTCCCCGCGCCCAGCGCAATCACGGCGGCGGCAATCATGTTTGCCAAACGATTCATGTCGAATCTCCTGTTGCTGGGGTTGCCCCCAATGCGAGAACGGTAACGCACCGTCCGACCCAAAGTTCCCTGGCAATCAAGGCGCAATTGGTCAACAAACAAGGCATCTTTCGGGCAGCACCCGGTTCTAATTCTGCAACCGGCCTATCGCGTCATGCAGCCGCGCCGCCAGGGCGGCGGCCTCGGCGCGTTTTTCCCGCTGCTCGGCCAGCACCTCTTCCGGCGCCTTGGCGACGAATTGCGCGTTCGACAGCTTGGCGTCGAAGCGGTCAATTTCGTCCTGGGTCTTTTTGAGGTCCTTCTCCAGCCGGGCCCGCTCCTTGGCGAAATCGATCACATCGCCCAGCGGCAAAGCCACCACCGCTTCGCCCAGCACGAATTGGGCCGAGCCTTTGGGAATGGAATCCGCCGGATCGGCCTGGGTGAGGCGCGCCAGGGTCATGATGACATCCTTGTTGCGCGCCATCCGCTCCTTGGCGATCATGTCCGCGCCCGTCAGCACCAGCGGAATTTTCGCGCCCGCCGGCACATTCATCTCCGAACGCACCGAGCGCACGCCCTTGATCAGCTCGACCACCCAATGCATTTCGGCGCTGGCGGCCTCGGCGCCTTGCGCCTTGATCGACGGCCACGGTGCCACCACCAGCAGACTGTCGCGCGGGACCGTGGCGGTCGCGGCCCACAATTCCTCGGTGATAAAGGGCATGAAGGGATGCAGCAGCTTGAGAATCTGATCGCGCGCCCAAGCGGTGGTGGCCCGCGTCTCCGCCTGGGCCGCATCGCCACCTGACTGAAAGATCGGTTTGGTGATCTCGACATACCAGTCGCAGAAAATGTCATAGACGAAGTGATAGGCGGCATTGGCCGCATCGTTGAAACGCAACGCCTCGATGGCGGCGGTGACGTCGGCCACCGCTTGCGCCGTCTCGGCCACGATCCATTGGTTGACGGTTTCCCGCACCCGCCCCGGTTCAAATCCCGGCACGGTGACGCAGCCATTCATCTCGCAGAAGCGCGAGGTGTTCCACAACTTGGTGGCGAAGTTGCGCCCCGCTTCCACCCGCGTCGGCCCGATGCGCATGTCGCGGCTTTGCCCCGCCGCCTGGGCCAGGGTGAAGCGCAGCGCATCGGCGCCGAATTCGTCGATCAGGGTGATGGGGTCGACCACATTGCCCTTGGTCTTGGACATTTTCGCGCCCTGCTCGTCCAGCACGCGGTTGTGGATCAGCACGGTCTTGAACGGCACCTGCCCCAGGAAATGGATGCCCATCATCATCATGCGGGCGACCCAGAAGAAAATGATGTCGAAGCCGGTCACCAGCACATTGGTGGGATAATAGCGCTCCAGCTCCACCGTCTTGTCCGGCCAGCCCAGGGTCGAGAACGGCCACAGCGCGCTGGAGAACCAGGTGTCCAGCACGTCCGGGTCGCGGGTCAGCGCCTTGCCACCGGCCTGCGCCAAAGCCTCTGCCTCGGTTTCCGCGCAATAGATTTTTCCGTCCGCGTCATACCAGACCGGAATCTGATGGCCCCACCAGAGCTGACGGGAAATGCACCAGGGCCGGATATTCTTGAGCCAGCCGAAATAAACATTCGCCCAATTCTCAGGCACGAATTTGGTCTCGCCCTTCTCAACGGCGGCGATCGCCTTGTCGGCCAACGGCTGGACGTTCAGATACCATTGCTCGGTGAGGAACGGCTCCAGCACCACGGTCTTGGTCTTTTCGTCATGCGGCACCGCATGGGTGATGGGCTCACTTTTTTCCAAGAGACCGGCAGCCTCCAGATCGGCCACGATTTTCTTGCGCGCCGCTTCCCGGCTCAGCCCGCGATAAGGCGCCGGCACGTCATTGTTGAGGGTGCCGTCCTTGTTGATGATGTTGATCAGCGGCAGCTTGTGGCGCTTGCCGACTTCGAAATCGTTGAAGTCGTGGCCGGGCGTGATCTTGACCGCGCCGGTGCCTTTTTCCGGATCGGAATAT
>DATEIA010000006.1:0-6659 GCA_035279305.1 Rhizomicrobium sp. | reverse complement strand
AAGCTTCGCCCCGGTCGCTCGGAAATTCGGGCCTCATCAGCAGGCCCCGTCGCCACCGAGCACCGAGGGAACGGTGTTGAAAAGAATGGCGACATCGGTCCACAAATTCCAATTGCGGACATAGCAGGTATCCAGGAAGACGCGGCGGTCATAGCTCGTCTGGCTGCGGCCGCTCACCTGCCAAAGACCGGTGATGCCGGGCCGCACCATGTGGTAATAGCCCGCATTCTCGCCGTAATAGTAGCGCAGTTCGTCGGCCACCACCGGGCGCGGGCCGACCAGACTCATCTCGCCGCGTATCACATTGATGAGCTGCGGCAGCTCGTCCAGGCTGGTCTTACGCAGAAAGCGGCCGATCCGGGTGATGCGCGGATCGTTCTCCAGCTTGAAATTCTGGCGCCATTCCCGCGCCACCTCCGGATTGGTGGCGATAAGATTGGCCAGTATCTTGTCGGAATCCACCGCCATGGTGCGGAATTTCAGGCATTTGAACGTCCGCTCGCCGCGGCCGATGCGCTTGTGCCCATACAGCATCGGTCCGCCGCCCCACGCCACAAGCCCGGCAATGGCCAGCAGCGCCGGAAGCAGCAGCACGATCAGCAGGAGCGAAACAACCACATCGAACAACCGTTTTATGCCCTGGCGCATCGGCGACATCAGTCCCGTGCGGGACGTCATCATGATCGCGTCGGAATTGAGCATGGTCTGCACCTTCAGGCCGGCGAAAGGCAGGCGCTGCAGCGGCGGTATCAAGGTATAGGCGATCAGGTTGAGATTGAGCGCATCGATGACGCGATCGATTTCCGCCATCTCGGCGCAGCTCGGCACCAGGATCACGGTTTCCGCGCCCCTCAGCCGCATGTCGGCGGCCAGGTCGGCCGCGATCTGGGATAGCGGACGTTCCGCCACCCGCGACAGCCTGAGATGGCAGGCTATGGCGTATCCCACATAGACGTCGTCTTCCAGCGATTGCGCCACCGACGCGAAGTGAGACCCGCCGCCGATAACCACCGCGCCCAGGCGCCAGGCGCCGAATCCATTCAACAGGCGCCGCACCAGGATTCGGGATACCGGAATCAGGACCGCGGCAAGCGGCCAAACCAAAACGATCCAGAGCCGGGAGAATTCCTCTTTGCTGACGAATTGGATGAAGCCGTCGATGATCAACATGACCGTCAAGGCGCCGATCGCTTGCTTGATGTCGTCCTGCAAAGGATTGCGGGCGCTATAGGCTCCGGTGGCGCTGAACCAGGAGCACAGGCCCAGAAACAACACCGCCCACAGCTCAAACCTGTGCTGAAGATTGGCGGCGCTGAAGGCGTAATAATCCGCGCCCAGGATTTGCGTGCTGATCACCCAGGACGCTGCGCCGGCCAGCGCCACGGCGGCGCAAAGCGCGGCAACATCGGTCGCGGCGCGCAGCAGAAATTCGAATGTCCGCGAGCGGGCGGGATGCAGAAGCTGGCGCTTTGCTTGCGCGCGCTCGTCCCTGCTTGCGCGCTGAAAGGAAGGGGGCGCGATCACCGTGCCGGTGGAGGAAATCGCTTTTTTCGATGCTGCCGCGCTCATCGTCTACTCCGAATATTGTGAATGATCCCCTCAACCCCAGCGTGTCTTTTTATTGCAATCGCTAACAGCCTCATTCGTTGAATATAAACCAATAATCACACTGTTCGTTGCGACGCACAACAAATTTTTCACCGCCGAAATAAAACGCTTTCGCTCAACTTTTACGCAGGACGCGGTCCAAAATTCGCGCCTCGGACTGCGCAAGACGCAGTGTGCAAATTTCGCGTGCAAACTTCGGGTTGCACTGCACGGCCAATCGCCGGTCGCTCGCTACTCCAAATGGTAGCGGCTGTATTCCTTATAGTCCTGATACCCATAGCTGTAGTGCCGGAAACGCTCATTGTCGGCGCGGGTCAAGGCGATGCCCGAGACATTCGCGCGCACATCCGTTAACGCGCGGATGGAGCTCAACACGGCCTCCCGCGGCGTTTTTTCCCAGCGCACCACGAAGAGAACAGCATCGGCCAGCCGCGACAGGATTTTCGCGTCATTGACCGGAAGCACCGGTGGAGAATCGATCACGATAAAATCGAACTTCTCACGCAGACGGTTCACGATTTTCTGCATGATCTGCGAAGACAAAAGGTCGCCGGGATTTCCCGGCGTGTTGATGGAGGGAAGCGTAAACGCGCCGGACTTCTCATCTTTCACCAGGCATTTTTCCAGCGGCGCGGTGCCGGTCAGGACATCGACGATGCTTTTGGAGAATAGAGAGCCAAGCGCCTTTCCACTGGACGCCCGGCGCAGGTCGCAGTCCAGCAGGACAGTCCTGAGACCGCTGGAGGCGGCAATGCGCGCCAAACTGACCGCCACCGTGGTCTTACCTTCACCGGGAACCGAAGACGTCACCAGCACCACCTTCGCGGGACGGTCCACATCGGAAAGAATCAGTCCCAGCTGAAGCCCGCGTATCGCCTCCGCGAAGGACGACATCGGTTTGTCGATGACGATATCGGCGGCACGCAGCGTCTGGCCCTTCACCGCGCGTACCTCCGGCACGGCGGCCATCACCGGAAGGCCAATCATGGCCTCTATGTCCGCGATAGTGCGGAAGCCGCTATCCAGACGCTCCGCAAGGAATGCCAGCAGGATGCCCAACAGGAATCCCGCGGGAATGGAGAGGGCAACGGAAAGACCTTTTTTGGGAAAGCTTGGCGAGCCCGGCACTTCCGCGTTGGATATGACGCGGGCATCAGGAGCTTGTATCCCTTCGCGGTCCTGGGTCTGGCTGAGCCGTGCCAGGAAAGCCTCATACATCGAGCGCGCCGAGGTCGCGGCAGACTGCAAGGCCGTCAGCTGCACCGAAGACTTGTCCTGACCGGCGCCCCGCCCCTCCACACGCGCCAGGCTTTGCTCAAGCGAACCGACATGGGCGCTCGCAACACTCACCGAATTGCGAATGGACTCGACAATGCGCTGGATTTCCTCATCGATCTTGCCTTCGAAATTTTCCTTCTGGGCCCGGAGATCCTGGATTTTGGGATGGCTCGGCAGATAGCGGCTGGAAAGATCCGCCAACTGCCGATTGAGGTCGCTTTCCTGGGCGCGTAAGGTCGCAATCAAGGGATTGGAAAGGACCTGCGATGCGTTCGCCGCCTTTCCCGCGGCCTGCAGCGCCACCAGGCTATTGTAGTTCGCCTGCTTCTCGGCCAGGTCGGCTTTGGCAATCACAAGCTGGGTGTTGACGTCGCGAATCTGCTGGTCCACCACCGACATGCCGTTGACCGGGGTGGTGATATTATTTGCCGCCTTGTAGCGCTGGACCGCCGCGTCGGCATTCTCTGCCTGCTTGGAAAGGTCCTGGCTTCTGCTCGCCAGCCATTGGGTGGCCTTCTGATTGGCCTCGAATTTGGCTTCGAGCTGATCCTCGACATAGGCGTCGGCAATGCCGTTTGCGATGACGGCTGCCTGGACGGGGTCGGGTGATTTATAGGAAACATTAATGGTGGTTGAGACCCCAACCGGAGTGACGCTCAGATTCCTCCGCAGCGTGTGCGCGATGGCGTTTTTCCTGGCGTCAGCGGTGAGGGTTTCGCCATCCCCATTTACGCCATCTTTTACCGCAGGGAACCAGCCGAGATAGGGTGCGAAAAGCGAAGTGAGGTCTTCCGAGATTCCGGCCAGCAAACCGGGCTTGGGGTTGAACGCCGGATCCTGATCCAGATGCAGCTTGTCGACCACGCGCTCCATCAGCTTCATCGAGGTCAGGATCTGAACCTGATTTTGCATCGTGGGCTGGTCGGCGGGCAGTTCAGACAGGGCCGAATCCGCCGAATCCGCGCTGTTCCTTCGCTGATCCAGCAGCACGACGGCGGTGGCGGTATAGAGCGGCGTCAATTGCATAACCACCGCCGTCACCAGCGCCATGACCGCGATCGTGGCGCCGATGATTACCTTGCGGCGGATGCGGAGCACCCGCAGCAGCTCGACCAGGCTTATCTGGGAAGACGGCCGCGCCCGCTCCAGCGAGGCGGCACTTTCCAGTTCATGAGGCGAAAAACTCTTTTGTACCGTCAAGCTGCAACCCGATGTTTGCCGTACTCAAATATGTCCCGTGATCCGAAAGCTGATCATATTGTCTTGATAATTGGCGGTCGCGATGTTGGACGAACGCTCGCTATAACCGTAACTCAGATTGGCGCTAAGATACTCATTCATGAAATATTTCAGACTAATGCCGGCGGAAGGATAATCGTCCGAGCGCGAACTGCCTTGCAAATGGCTGTGCGTGTATTCGCTATAGGCTTGGGCGATGAGATTGTATCCCAGCTCGTATTCGGCGCTGAGCTTTGCGCTTTCATCCTCACTGGCGGAAACGCCCGAGATAATGACGTCCGAAATCGTATGGGACGCCGTCAGATGCACCGTCATGAGTTGCGTGGGATACCAGTTGAGCTGCCCGCCATAATCCAGCCCGGAGATGTTCTGAAGCGGTTTCAGAACGTTCTGGGCATAATGCTGTTCCAGATAGCCCACAAAGATTTCACCATCGATCAAGTTGGTAATTTGCAAATCGACGCCGCCATCAAGTCTGACGCCGTTCGACGATTTGTGAAAACCCGACCGATCGAGAAATTGATCATGCACCCGGCTGTCATAGGTCGCCTTCACAAAGGCGGAATAGCCGGGGGAGAAATCATAGGAAGCGCGGACATAGGCCTGATACTGTTTCTGGTTGCGGTCGGTATTGCCGTTAAACCCGCCGCCCAATAGCGGTACGCTGGCATAGGTCAGGCGGTCCACGGAGAAGCCGGCGCCGATGCCCAGGCTCGCGGGATGATAAGAGGCGGTGACTTCGCTGTGATTCTTGTGAAACCGGGTCGGTGAAATCTGGCTGCCCACCGTATTGGGCGAATAGAGCGCTTCGTGATACTCGCCATAGGTGTTGGTACCCGCCACCGAGACACCGCGCGCGATGTCGTAGCGCCCTGCGGCGCCGATGTTCCAATCCGTCAGATCCAGGCTGGAAAACCGGCTGTAATTATAATTGTCGGCGCCGCCATAGACTTCCAGAAAATGCTGCCCCCATTGGGATTGGAGGCGCAGCGCCGGCGTTTCCCGGAAATACCAATCGGACTGGCCGGCGGGCAGCCGGAACACATTATCGTCATAGGCCGTGTCGAAGTTCAGCCGCGGATACAGTCGGAATCCGCCGAGCGGAATTCCCTTGGCGTCATAGGCCGGACGTTCGCGTTCCAGCACGCCGGCCACCTGCGCACACGCCGGCCCGGTGGAAAACAGCATCAGACCCACAATCAGTCCGGCACAGGCAAAAAAATAATTCCGAAAATACATTGCATCCGTTTGGTTGATTCTGCGCGTTAACATCAACGCTGAATTGTGGAAGCCAGGGCTGTACATTTCAGGCGCGCGCCAGAACCTGCACCGGAGGTTCCGGAACAAAGCGCCAAAACGCCTCCCTGCGTTGCCGGCATGGCATTGACGCCATCCGCTAACGCCCGTTCCGGCGGTTGGTTGCCCAATGTGCGAGCAGTTATCGCGGCATTTTGGCCGCCAAATGTCACTGGGCGAATCGAAGCATCAAATACTTCTTGTTGCAGCAGGCCCAACGCCGCGGGTATCGCGGCCATGAGGACCAAAATAATAGTTCCCGAATGAGCAAACGGCACCGCGCCACGGTCGAGACGGCCGCCAGGCGCCAATCCCACATCATATTCGCCGCGCATGAACCGCATCCCAAATCACTTCGCTAGTGCAGCATACCTCATCTGAGCGATTGGGGAAGGCTTGGATAGCCGCGACTCGAACTGTCCAATTTATGCCGTAATTACTAATCCGTATGGGTTTCGTGCAAAAATCAACGGGCGGTTGCGGCACAAAAAAATGCATTGTGCGCTGCAAATAGACAGGATTTTTCTAGAAGAACCGTTCGGGAATGCGCACAACATCTCCGGGATATATTTTTATCTGCCCGGTGACGCGCATAGCGGTCTCGGCATCGCTTCCCACGCGCCGGATATAAACATTGGAATCATTGGCGCGGTAGGTATAGCCGCCGGCAAGCGCCACCGCGCCGTGCAGACTGAGTCCGCTTTCATAGGCATATTCCCCCGGCTTGTTCACTTCGCCGATGATGTAGAACGGCCGGAAGGTTTGGATTTCGATGCTGACTTTGGGATTGCGCAGATATTTCGCGCCCAATTCGGCGGTGAGAGCCTTGGCGAATTCCTGCGCCGTAAGATTGACCGCTTGGATTTCGCCAACCAGCGGAAACTGAACCCGCCCATTGGAACTGACCAGAAACTCACCGCTGAGATCCTGTTCTCCGTAAACGGTGATCTTCATCTTGTCGCCGGCGCCAAGGCGATAGCTATCGTCGTTGACGATAGCGGCATGCCCCGTCATGGAGGGTGACGCAGGCGCAGGCTGGCTTATGGTCTGGGCTCCCGGCTTTTCCATATTCGCCGTGGGCGCCGGCAGCGCGCCATTTTGGGCGTGTGCGCCCCACCCCAAACACAGGAAGGTGAAGGCGATAACGCCTTTCTGCCATGTCATGGCTTGCTCCCTAGCTGTTCACGGCCTGGAACCCCTGCATGACTTGGTGCAGCGGCGTTTTGTTGCGGACATCG
>DATEIA010000005.1:0-9739 GCA_035279305.1 Rhizomicrobium sp. | reverse complement strand
ACTTCCTGTAGGGCTTCTTTCACCTCGTCGAGTTTGAACGGTTTAATGATGGCTTCAATTTTTTTCATGCTGCTCCTCCGCGCGCCTGGACGGCGCGACGTTCCGTTAACGCTTTAGCAGGACTTGTGCCGGTTTCTGCCGAGGAAAAGTGCAATAAATCCAGCGCGTTATGCAAGGGGCGAAAACGGAGGCAAAAAACTAGCCTAATATATGGGCAAAGTGAACTGTAAATAGGCAGTTTCGAAAAGCGCAGGGCTTGGCCCGGGCCTTGAGCCGGACGCCGCGCCTGCGCCACAACCGCTGGCGACATCTTCGAAACAGCCCGATGCCCAATCCGGTTTTCTCCAGCCTTCCCATCAGCATCTTCCAGCACATCACCGTGCTGGCCGGAAAGCACGACGCCATCAATCTGGGCCAGGGCTTTCCCGACCAGGACGGGCCGTTGTCGCTGCGCGAGGTTGCCGCCCGGCAGTTGCTGGAAGGGCCCAACCAGTATCCCCCATCCAAGGGCCTGGCTGTGTTGCGCCAGGCGGTGGCGGGACATGCCGCCCAGTTCTACGGCCTGACCTACGATCCGGAAGACGAGGTGCTGATCACCTCCGGCGGCACCGAAGCCATCACCGGCGCTCTCATGGCCAT
Organism: Rhizomicrobium sp.; assembly: GCA_035279305.1. Classification (GTDB taxonomy): domain Bacteria; phylum Pseudomonadota; class Alphaproteobacteria; order Micropepsales; family Micropepsaceae; genus Rhizomicrobium. The sequence continues at coordinate 9,100 of DATEIA010000005.1, read as the reverse complement.
GGCGGGGGTGGGCGACGAAGTGGTGATGATCGAGCCCACTTATGATTCCTATCGCCCCATGGCCGAGGCGGCCGGCGCGGTGGTCAAGTGCGTCAAGCTGGAGCCGCCAAACTGGCGGCTGACCGAGGAAGCCCTGCGCGCCGCGATCACGCCCAAGACCCGCGTCCTCCTGATCAACTCGCCGCACAATCCGGCCGGACGCGTCTTGAGCCGCGAAGAGCTTGAGGGGCTGGCCCGCGCGGTGTCGGGCACCGAAATCGTGGTGATCTGCGACGAGGTCTATGAGCATCTGGTCTATGACGGCGGCGCGCATATTCCTCTGGCGACCCTGCCGGGCCTGCGCGGGCGCTGCCTGAAGATCGGTTCGGCGGGCAAGATTTTTTCCCTCACCGGCTGGAAGGTGGGCTGGGTGATGGGACCGCGCGAGCTGGTCAGTGTGGTGGCCAAGGCGCACCAGTTCCTCACTTTCGCCACCTCCCCGGCGCTGCAGCTGGGCGTGGCCCATGGGCTCAGCCATGCGATGGATTATCCCCTTGCCTTGGCCAAACGGCTGCAAATCAACCGCGACTTGCTGGCCGCCGGGCTGACCAGGATGGGATTTGAGGTGCATCCCTGCGAAGGGACCTACTTCCTGACGGCGGGGATCGCCAAGCTGACCCAGGAAAAGGATTTCGCCTTTTGCGAGCGGCTGATCCGCGATGCCGGTGTGGCTCCGATCCCGCTTTCGGCCTTTTTCCAGAGCGGCACGCCGGATAGGTTTGTGCGCTTTGCTTTCTGCAAGCAGCGGGACTTGATCGAGCAGTCGCTGGAACGGCTGGAAAGATACTTCGCGAAATACTCATGACCCACGAAATCCTCACCACCGCACAAATGGCCAAGGCCGATGCCTTTGCGGTGGCGCATGGGGTGCCGTCCCTGAGCTTGATGGAGAATGCCGGACGCGCGGTGGCCGAGGTCGTCACGGCGCGCTTCAAGCCCTGCGCCGTCACCGTGCTGTGCGGGCCCGGCAACAATGGCGGCGACGGTTTTGTGGTGGCGCGGCTGTTGGACGAGAGTGGCTTCACGGTCCGTGTGGCGCATGATGCAGACCACAAAGGAGAGGCGAGGGAAATGTCGGTGCGCTGGAAAGGCGCGCGGGAGGCGCTGACTCCGGCGGCACTGGATGGCGCCAGGCTGGTGGTGGATGGGCTGTTTGGCGCAGGGCTGTCCCGCCCGCTCGATGGCGCTCATGCGCAAATCGTCGAAGCGCTGAACGATCTGGCGGTGGTGGCGATCGATATGCCCAGCGGTGTCTCGGGTGATACCGGCCAACCGCTGGGCGGCGCGTATGTGAAAGCGGCACTCACCGTCACTTTCTTCCGCAAAAAGCCGGGACATGTTTTGCTGCCGGGCCGCGCGCTCTGTGGCGAGGTGGTGGTGGCCGATATCGGCATACCGGCGCAAGCGGCGGCTGCGAATCTGTACGAGAACGCGCCATCGCTTTGGCATTTTCCCTGGCCGCGATTGGATGGTCATAAATATACGCGTGGCCATTGCGTCGTGGTCAGCGGTCCCGCCCATGCCACCGGTGCGGCGCGGCTGGCGGCGCGCGCGGCGTTGCGTGCCGGCGCGGGGCTGGTCAGTGTCGCCTCGCCACCGGAGGCGGTGGCGGTCAACGCCGCCCATCTCACCGCCATCATGATCAAGCCTTTTGAGGGTGCGGCGGGATTGTCCGAATTGCTGTCGGACAAAAGGCTCAATGCGGTGGTGCTCGGACCCGGCTTGGGCGTGGGACACAATACCTACGAACTGGTCGTTGCGGCGCTCTCATCCGGCGTATCGCTGGTGCTGGATGCCGATGCCATCACCGCGTTCCAGGACGACTCCGAATTCCTCTTCCGGCTGTTGCATGATCGTTGCGTGCTGACGCCGCATGCGGGGGAGTTTGAGCGGTTGTTTCCCGGGCTGCTCGACCAAAGCGCCAGCAAGCTGGAGGCCGTGCGCGCCGCCGCCAAGCGCGCCGGCTGCGTGGTGTTGCTCAAGGGTGCCGACACCGTCATCGCCGCGCCGCCGGGAAAAGCCGCGATCAATGCCAATGCGCCGCCAAACCTGGCCACGGCGGGGGCGGGCGATGTGCTGGCGGGATTTGTCGCTGGGCTGATGGCGCAAGGGATGGCGGCTTTTGATGCCGCCGCCTGCGCGGCCTGGCTGCATGGCGATGCCGCCGCCCGTTTCGGGCCCGGGCTGATCGCCGAAGACTTGCCGGAGATGCTGCCGGAGGTTTTGGCGGGATTGCAGCCATGATCCGCCGCGTCATCCTTGCCGGGCTTTTGGTCATGACGCCGCAGATGCCGGTGCGCGCCGCCCGCATCGCTTGTCCCTTGCCGAGCCAGAAGCCGGCGCTGCTGGTGAAGCTTTATTTCGGCCAGGCCATCGCCGTTGGCCGGGAGGTGTCGGCCCGGGAATGGGATCGGTTCTTGTCTGAAACCATCACGCCGCGCTTTCCCGACGGCTTCACGGTCTATGACGCCCACGGGCAGTGGAGGGACTCCCAAACCCACAGACCGATCCGGGAGCGCAGCAAGGTGGTGGAGGTTGCCGCGCCCGATACCGCGGTGGTCCGGAGCCGGATCGCGGAGATTGCGCGCCTTTATCGGGCTGCATTCCACCAGCAATCGGTGGGCATCGCGACCACCGCCAGTTGCGCCCACTTCTGAGGCCATTGCCGGAAGATTATTTGTCTCTTATAAGAGACAAATGGATACTTTAATAGACGATGCCGAGGCGCGGATCGCACGCCGCATCCGTATGGAACGAGATGCCCGCAACTGGTCGCTGGCCGAGCTTGCCGAACAATCCGGGGTCGCCAAGGCCAGCATCAGCAAGATCGAACGGGGCGAGATGAGCCCATCTGCGGTGATTTTGCTGCGGCTCGCCACCGCCTTCGATCTGACTCTGGCGGGATTGTTGTTACGCGCGGAAGGAGAAAAGCCGCGCTTGTCGCGCGCCGCCGATCAGCCGGTGTGGCGGGATCCCGCCACCGGCTATATCCGCAAGCAGATTTTCAGCCGTTCCGATCACCCGATGGAGATGGTCGAGGTCGAGATGCCGCCGGGGCGGACGGTGACTATGCCGGTTTCGTCCTATAGCCGCATTCGCCAGATCGTCTGGGTTCAATCCGGGACGTTGACCCTGACGGAAGGCGGCGAAAGACATGTGCTGGAAGCCGGGGATTGCCTGGGCTTTGGGCCGCCCTCGGAAGTGACCTTCGCCAACAAAGGCAAAAAGCCCTGCCACTATGTTGTTTCCCTGACGCGGAGCTGAGACGTGTTGGACATTGCATTGGTGACGGCGCCTGACGATGATCTCCGCCAGCTGGTTGGCGAACTCAATGACGAGCTTGGCGCGCTCTATTCCGCCGAACAACGCCATGGCTTGACGCTGGATGCTTTGTTCCAGCCGCATATTCGTTTCTTCGTGGCGCGCGCCGATGGCCGGCCCGCCGGTTGCGGCGGCGTGGCGCTGTTTGATGGCTTTGCGGAGATCAAGCGGATGTATGTGCGCGTGCCGTTGCGTGGGCAGGGGGTCGCCGACGCCATCATGGCACGGTTGATCGCTGAAACGGTTGAGGCAGGATTGACCCTTCTCAAATTGGAAACCGGGGTCTATTCGGGAGCCGCCATCCAATTTTACCGCCGCAACGGCTTTGCGGTCTGCGCTGCCTACGAGCCCTATACCGCCATGCCGTCCCAGGCCATCATCACCAGTGTGTTCATGGAAAAGTCGATTTCGGTCGCGCCTGCGCACGAGGCGGTGGTGCGGCGGTGATCCGCAACGGCTGGATCAGCAGCTTGTCGAGGCGCTGAAAGTCCGCGCCGGTGAATTCGGGAAGGCCGACCTGGAATTCGTCCTCGGGCTCTTTGCGCAAGGTGCCGAACAGCCGGTCCCATAACGGCACCAGATTGCCGAAATTGGAATTGTTTTCGGCATAACGTTTTGAGTGATGCAGCCGGTGCAGGTCCGGCGTGATCAGCAACCGGCTGAGCGGTCTGAGCCGTGCGGGCAGCATCACATTGCCGTGATGGAAGGTCTGCACCACCAGGACCACGCCGCCATACAGCAGCACCGCCTGCGGCGAAAAACCGAACAGAAGCGCCAGCGCCGCGTCGCACAAGGCTTGCACCAGAGCTTCGGCCGGGTGGTGGCGGATGGTGGTGGTGACGTCCAGATCGCTGTCGGAATGATGCAAAGCATGGAGCCGCCACAGCAGCGGGATCTTGTGCAGCAGGCGGTGGGTCCAATAGCCGAAGAAATCCAGCAGCACAAAACTGGCCGCCAGCGCGATCGCGGGAGCAGGCGCGACCAGATGGAAAAAGCCCCAGCCATGTTTTGCGGCAAGCGTCGCGGCGCCAAGGCTCGAGAGCAGCGGCACCAGCCATGTCATCAACAAGGCCATCGCGAAGAGCGCGATGTTACCGAACCAGCGCAGGGTCAGTGGTGCGACGGCCATGCGCGAAGGCTGCCAGGCCTCCCAGCAGGCGACCCCCAGAAAGGTGACCGCAAACATCCAGCCGAAAAGCGTGGAGGCATCCGGCCAGCCGGTCATGAATCGTCATCTCCAAAACGCCGCCGGTTGTCCGGTGCTGGCCGATCATAAGCGATGGAAAGACTGGACGAGAACGCTTCTTCAGGCTGCGGTTAAGGCAGCAAAAAGCCGGCGCGCGGCCAAGGGCCGCGAACGCCGGCTTGGGAATGTCAGGCCGTTACTTGCGGCTGACGAAACGCTTGACCAGATAGGCCCCGCCCGCGCCCAACCCGAACAGGGTCATGGTCGCCGGTTCCGGCACAGCAATCGGGGTAATGCCTGCGAACGCCGGCGCCGCCGAACCAACCAGAACCAAGGCCGCAACAATAAAACGATCCATCGATCTTATCCTTGAAGTTACCGTTGTGGAACTTTGCAATAATCGCGCCTAAAAATAAAACCATTTAAAACAATGTCTTATAAATAGTCCAGTTTACAACTGTAACATCTGTTTACGATAAGCGCGGCAAGGGAAAGTTGTCCGGTATTTCCGGAGCCCAAAATTGGGCCGACAGGTGCCTCTTGCCCGCCGCCAGCTTGGCGGCGGGGTGGACGCAAGTTAGAAGCGCACCCACCAGCGGGCGTGGCGGAACTGGTAGACGCACTCGGTTTAGGTCCGAACGCTTCACGGCATGGGGGTTCAAGTCCCTCCGCCCGCACCATTCCTTTCGGCCCGCCTTCGCGGGCCGAAAGGAATGCCAAGCCGGCCCGAGCGTCAGCGTAGTCAGGGCCGGCGGCAGGAAGTCCCGCACAATTCTTCGCGCGCCAGCGCTTAAGCCCGACCGCGGCAGCGGAAAACACGGGCCCGACGATCCCCACATCGCGGGCCAAAACGCCTCTCCGCTCCCATCGCGCCCCGCTGTTGCGGGGAGGAGGGGAAACGGGTAAAGCGGCAGCCCAAAACGCGATTTATCGGCCAAATCCCGGCATATTCCGCTTTTTCGAGGGCGCGCAGCCTTGGAGGCGGTTTCTGCCCGAGTGACAGAGAGCAAAAGAGATGCAGATCAGCGAGACCCTTTCCCAGGAACTGCACAAGCAGTTCACGGTCACCATCCCGGCCAGCGAGCTGGAAGGACGGGTCAATGCGCGGCTGGAGGAAATGAAGCCGCGGGTGAATCTCAAGGGTTTCCGCCCCGGCAAGGCGCCGGTCTCCTTCCTCAAAAAGCAGTTCGGCAAATCCGTCATGGGCGAGGTGGTCGAGGCCGCCGTCAATGAAGGCAGCCAGAAAGCGATCTCCGACAACAAGCTCAAGCCCGCGCTGCAGCCGCGCGTCGAGCCGGTGGGCAATGTCCAGGACGTGGTCGAAGGCAAGTCCGATCTTACCTTCAAGGTCATCGTCGACCTGATGCCCGATTTCCAGGCCACCGATGTCTCCAAGCTGACGGTCGAACGGCTGACTGCCGACATCACCGATGCCGATATCGACGAGGCGCTGGACCGGCTGGCCAAGAATGCCCGCAGCTACGCCACCAAGGACGGCGCCGCCGCCAAGGACGATGTCGCGGTGATTGACTATGAGGGCAGCATCGACGGCACCCCTTTCGCGGGCGGCAAGGGCGAGGATTTCAGTCTGACCTTGGGCAGCGGCACCTTCATCCCCGGTTTTGAAGACGGGCTGATCGGCGCCAAGGCGGGCGAGGCCCGCGACGTGAAGGTGACGTTCCCCGCCGAATATCACGCGCCGGAGATGGCGGGCAAAGACGCGGTGTTCAAGGTCGCCGTCAAGGCGATCAAGGCGCCGGAAGAAACACCGATCGACGACGAATTGGCCAAGAAGTTGGGCCTGGCGAATCTCGCCATGCTCAAGGATCGTGTGCGCGAACAGCTGGAAAGCGATTACAAGGGCGCCAGCCGCATGCATCTGAAGCGCCGGGTGCTGGACGCGCTGGACAATGCGCATGATTTCCCGCTGCCGCCCGCCATGGTCGAGCATGAATTCACCAATGTCTGGACCCAGGTCGAGGACGAGTTGAAACGCGAAGGCAAGACCGCCGCCGACGAAGGCAAGACCGAGGACGAACTCAAGGCCGAGTATCGCAAGATCGCCGAGCGCCGCGTGCGTCTGGGCTTGGTGTTGGGCAAGCTGGGCGAGCAGAACGGCATCACCATTGCCGGCGACGAAGTGCAGCGCGCCATCATGGCCCGCGCCCGCCAGTTCCCCGGCCAGGAACAGCAAGTGTTCCAGTTCTACGCCCAGAACAGCCAAGCCCAGGCGGAAATCCGCGCGCCGTTGTTCGAGGACAAGGTGGTGGATTTCATCGCCGAACTGGCCACGGTCAATGACCGCAAGGTGGACAGGGATACTTTGTTTGCCGATCCGGAAGATGAGCCGGCTTCGGTTTAATTATCCCCCTCCGGCCGCGACTATCACGCCTTCGCTTCGCTCAGGCGCCCGTCGCGGCCACCTCCCCCTTCTTGGCGCTTCGCGCCGAAAGGGGAGGTTGGGCACGGCCTTGGCGGATGGTCGCCCCGCGAAATGCGGGGCTCGAGCAGGGGAGTCGTAATCGGCGGTACCAACGTTATATTAAGCATGGCCGGGAGAATTTCCGGTTACTGTCCGCTGACGAATCAAAGGCGCTCCCATGGCTGATCCCACAGAGTTCTACAACAACACCTTGGTTCCCATGGTGGTCGAACAGACCGCCCGCGGCGAGCGCGCCTTCGACATCTATTCCCGCCTGCTCAAGGAGCGGCTGATCTTCATCACCGGCCCGATCGAGGATTATGGCGCCAGCCTGCTCACCGCCCAGCTTCTGTTTCTTGAGGCCGAAAATCCCAAGAAGGAAGTCCATATGTACATCAACTCGCCGGGCGGGCTGGTGACGGCGGGCCTGGCGATCTACGACACCATGCAGTATATCCGCCCCGCGATTCACACTTATTGCATCGGCCAGGCGGCCTCGATGGGTTCGTTGTTGCTATGCTCCGGCGTGAAGGGCCAGCGCTATGCTCTGCCCAATGCCCGCGTCATGGTGCATCAGCCTTCCGCCTCTTTCTATGGCCAGGCCGCCGACATCGCCCGCCATGCCCAGGAGATCGTGAAACTCAAGAAGCGGCTGAACGAGATCTACGCCAAGCACACCGGCCAGACTGTGGAAGCCATTGAAAAGATGCTGGATCGGGATACCTATCTGACGGGTGAGGAAGCCAAGGCTTTCGGGCTCATTGACCAGGTCATGGAACGCCGTCCGGACACGGAAACGCAGCCTTAAGCGTGTTTTTTGTGCTAAACTTCCGGAATATCAGGAAAATTCGGCGCTGTTCGGATTAAACAAATCTTGATCCCGGCGGCCTTAGCATGGTCGTATGTTGGGAGAGGGGGTGCTTCGGCACGCCCCCTGCATTGTGCAGAGCAGCATAGGCCGTCTAGGCTGAAGGCTGCCGATGCCCCGCGAGGGGGAACATTACCCCGCAAGGGGAATTAAAGTCTCGCAGGGGAAGGTCCCCGAAGGGGCGAAGGGTCGAAAGGGCCCGGTGGAAGACGATGAGCAAGGCCAGCGGCGGCGAGTCCAAGAACACGCTCTACTGTTCTTTCTGCGGCAAGAGCCAGCACGAAGTGCGCAAGCTCATCGCGGGCCCGACGGTGTTTATCTGCGACGAATGCGTCGAACTCTGCATGGAGATCATCCGGGAGGAGAACAAGACCTCCTTCATGAAATCCAAGGAGGGCGTTCCGACTCCGCAGGAAATTTTCAAGGTGCTGGACGATTATGTCGTGGGCCAAAGCCACGCCAAGAAAGTGCTCTCGGTCGCCGTCCACAATCACTACAAGCGCATCAATTCGTCCGGCAAGAACGGCGATGTCGAGCTGGCAAAGTCCAATATCATGCTGATCGGCCCCACCGGCTGCGGCAAGACCTTGCTGGCCCAGACCCTGGCGCGCATCCTGGACGTGCCCTTCACCATGGCCGATGCCACCACTTTGACCGAAGCCGGTTATGTCGGTGAAGACGTCGAGAACATCATCCTCAAGCTGCTGCAGGCCGCCGACTATAATGTCGAACGGGCCCAGCGCGGCATCGTCTATATCGACGAAGTCGACAAGATCAGCCGCAAGTCGGACAATCCTTCCATCACCCGCGACGTATCGGGCGAAGGCGTGCAGCAGGCGCTGCTCAAGATCATGGAAGGCACCGTCGCGTCGGTGCCGCCCCAGGGCGGCCGCAAGCATCCCCAGCAGGAATTCCTGCAGGTGGATACGACCAATATTCTGTTCATCTGCGGCGGCGCCTTTGCCGGCTTGGACAAAATCATTGCCCAGCGCACCGCCGGTTCCTCGATGGGCTTTGGCTCCAATCCCAAGGGCCCGGACGAACGCGGCACCGGCGATCTGCTGCGCGAGATCGAGCCGGAAGATCTGCTCAAGTTCGGCCTGATCCCCGAATTCATCGGCCGTTTGCCGGTGCTCGCCACCCTGGGCGATCTGTCGGAAACCGCGCTGATCGAAATCCTCACCCGTCCCAAGAACGCGCTGGCCAAGCAGTATATGCGCATGTTCGAGATGGAAGGCGTCAAGCTGCGCTTCCAGGAAGAAGC
>DATEIA010000004.1:0-6487 GCA_035279305.1 Rhizomicrobium sp. | reverse complement strand
CGTGACCCCCCACGCGGCTGAAACAATGGGCGAACCCATGAGCGATAAACAACAGAACCTTCAGGACACGTTCTTAAATGCGGTCCGCAAGAGCAAAGCCGCCGTCACCATCTTCCTGATCAATGGCGTCAAGCTTCAGGGTAATATCACCTGGTTTGACAATTTCTGCGTGCTCCTGCGCCGGGACGGCCAGTCCCAGCTGGTCTATAAGCACGCCATCTCCACGGTGATGCCGATGGGCCCGATCCAGCTTCAGGACGAGCCCGCGGAACACTGAGTTGGGCGATAGCGCCTTCGTCATTCACGTCGAACCCAAGAATCGCGCCGCCGCGGACAAAGCGTTGCGCGATGCCAAGGCGCGGCTGGATGAAGCCGTCGGCTTGACCGCCGCCATCCATCTGGACGTGGTGGTGGCACAGGTCGCGCCGCTGGCCCGGCCGACGCCCGCGACGCTGCTGGGGACCGGCAAGGTGGAGGAGATCGCGGCGCTGGCGAAGGACCATGCGCCCGACGTCATCATCGTCAATGCGCATCTGACGCCGGTACAGCAGCGCAATCTGGAGAAGGCCTGGAACAGCAAGGTGCTGGACCGCACCGCGGTGATCCTGGAAATTTTCGGCGAGCGCGCCGCCACGCGGGAAGGGCGGTTGCAGGTCGAGCTGGCGCATCTGAACTATCAGCGCTCGCGGCTGGTGCGGAGCTGGACCCATTTGGAGCGCCAACGCGGCGGCTTCGGCTTTCTGGGCGGTCCGGGCGAAAGCCAGATCGAAAGCGACCGCCGCCTGATCGCCGAGCGTATTGTGCGGATCAAGGCGGAGCTTGAGAAGGTCAAGCGCACCCGCGGCCTGGGCCGCCAGGCGCGAAAGAAAGTGCCGTTCCCGGTGGTGGCGCTGGTCGGCTACACCAATGCCGGCAAGTCCACTTTGTTCAACCGGCTGACCGAATCCACCGTCCTGGCCAAGGACCTGCTATTCGCCACCTTGGACCCCACCATGCGGGGCGTGAAGCTGCCTCAAGGCACCAAGATCATCCTGTCCGACACGGTGGGCTTTATCGCCGACCTGCCGACCGAGCTGGTGGCAGCCTTCCGCGCCACCCTGGAAGAGGTGTTGGAAGCCGACGTCATCGTCCATGTCCGCGACGCGGCGCATGCGGAAAGTAGCGCCCAAAAAGCCGATGTGCTGAAGGTTCTGGACGATCTGGGAGTGAACCGACCGCTGCTGGAAGTGCTCAACAAGATCGACCTTTTGGCGCCGGAGCAGCGCCGCGGCCTGCTCGGCCATAACGGGCGGCGTGAAGCCATCGCGGTTTCAGCCTTGACGGGCGACGGCATCCCCGCGCTGCTCAAGGGCCTGGAACAGGCCGTGACGCGTGACAACATCACCCTGACCCTGAAGCTGGACGCCGCCGACGGCGGTGCCTTGGCCTTTGCCTATCGCCATGCCCAGGTGCTGCAACGCCGCGACCGGGCGGGAAAAATCAGCCTGAGCTTGCGGATCCATCCCGACGATCTGGGCCGGTTCGAGAACCGTTTTCCCAAGAAAATTGCGATAGAGCAGGGTGTTGACGGCTAATTCTCAACTACTTTGTCATGGCCGGGCTTGACCCGGCCATCCATGCCAGCACCACGCTCGCTGATAGATGGATGGCCGGCTCGGAGGCCGGCCATGACACGCGAGAGGTCAAAGCCCTTTGATCTTCGCCTCCTGCCAAAGCGCTTCCATCTCTTCCAGGCTGGCGCTGCCCATGCGCGCGCCCAGCACCGCCTCGATATGGCGGAAGCGGCGGGTGAACTTGGCGTTGGCGTCGCGTAGCGCGGCTTCGGGGTCGACCTTGAGATGCCGCGCCAGATTGGTGACCACGAACAACAGGTCGCCGATCTCCTCGGCGCGCGCCTCCTGGGTGGGCGCGTCCAGCACCTCGCGGGCTTCCTCTGCCAGCTTGTCCAGCACCAGCTTGGGATCGTTCCAGTCGAAACCAACGGTAGAGGCGCGACGCTGAAGTTTCTCGGCCCGGGTCAAGGCGGGCAGGGCGCTGGCGACATCGTCCAGCAACCCGGTCTGGCCCGACGCGGTGCGTTCGCTTTCCTTGAGCTTCTCCCAGAAATCCTTCTGGGCCGCGGCCGTGGCACTCATCCGATTCTTGGCCTCTTCATCGCCGAAGACATGGGGATGGCGGCGGATCATCTTGGCGGTGACGGCTTCGACCACGGTGCCGAAATCGAACAGACCTTGCTCTTCCGCCATGCGGGCGTGAAACACCACCTGGAACAAAAGATCGCCCAGCTCGCCGGGCAGAGCCTTCATGTCCTTGTCGGCGATGGCGGACGCCACCTCGTACGCCTCTTCGATGGTGTAGGGCGCGATGGTGTCGAAGGTCTGCACCTTGTCCCAGGGGCAGCCGTCGCGCAGGCGTTTCATCAGCTCCAGCAGCACGGCAATGTCGCGGGAGGGCTTCAGTTCGTCACTCATGCCGCCAGTTAGGCGGGGGCGGCCCGTGCGGGCAAGTAGCTGGCGAGGATGCTAAGGGGACCGCGCAGGTCTAGCTTTCCAGCCTTCTGGGCTGTGCATCAGTTTTTCGTATAAGTAATATTATGGGAAATTGTATTGGGTGGAGCGGCCAGCTTGCCCCAAAATCCGCGCCGTGCGGCTGTGCTAGAATTGCCTGTGTTCAGAAGGTTCACGCATGCCACCGCCTCATAAGAAGGTCCCCAACCGGAAACCAGGCACGCCCCAGGTCAAGAGCAAGCCGAGTCCGAGAGGCCCTGCCACCAAGGCGGAACATGCCGCTTTGAAGCGGATCGATAAGATGGTCATCAAGCGGATGCGCAAACGCTGACTCACTTGCGTCCGCAATCTCGGCCAAAATCCCAACCAAGAAAAAGCCCCGTCCAGCTGGGGCCGGACGGGGCAAATACGCCACAATTCGAACCTGGACCAGAGCGACGGGTTCGATGCGTAAAACTACCTACAGACCCTAAAATGTCTGTTACGATGGGGCGTCAAACATTCATTCATATTTTAACGAATTCCCCCACCCGTCACGCAAGGAGGTCCATGCACCATGGCCGACAAACTGAGCGATAAGGAAATCGAGCGCCGCAAACAACAGGCCGCGCTCAAGGCCGCACAACCCAAGCCCCATGAGAATTTCCTGCAAGCCAAGGGCGGCAAGCAGGGTCCCAAGCCGCTCAAGGCCCGGATGCAGCGCCATCAGGGGCGTTGATTGACTTGTCCCTGCTTTGAGCAGACTCTCCCTGCATGGCCGACAAGACAGTCGCGCAAAGACAGAATGAGTGGGCCGCCCATGGCACCATCGCCAAGCTGAAGGCGCAGCTGAATAGCGAGACCGACGCGCGCAAGCTGATTTCCCCGGGTTAGAGTTCGTACTCAATTGGAAATTCATATACGCTGTCATGGCCCGCGAATGCGGGCCACCCAGGTGACGCAGCCTCCATTGCCGCAACAATGCGCGTTGCAACTGGATGGCCCACACTCCGGTGGGCCATGACAAGTTACCGATATGATTGCCGGCAAATGCGTGCGAACCCAAGGGCTTCGGCCAACGACCATGGTGCCAGCTGTCTTGTGCGAAAAGGCTCAGGACCCGATACTGACCGCCATGGTACTATCGTCGCTCGACCTGCTGAAAACCGTCGTCATCGCCCTCGTTCTTCTGGTCATCGGCGCGGCGATCTTTTTTACCGCCGCCCTGACCTCAAAAACAGAATCCTGATCCTTCGCATTTTAGGCAAAGGCTTCTCTTTTGAATCACAGACCCGCGCGTCCGCGCCTATGGTGCGCCGCGCCGCGCTGCTTTAAAAACCCCGGGCTGGGAAAGGAGGCGCAATGGGCAAGTTGAAGGATTTCGCGCTGGGCCTGGTGCTGCTGGCCATCGGTGTGGCGGCGTTTTTCCAGGTCTTCCATGTCAGCGCCTTCTGGCGGTCCGTCAGCATCGGCGCTCTGAGCGCGCTGTCCCTCCTGGCCGCGGCGGTGTTCTTCGTGGTCGCCTTTTCGCGGCACCGCTAACGCGCCGGATATCCAAGTCAGAGGCCCGGCGGCCGGAATGGACCGCGCGGATAGCGGTTCGCCGCTTCCTGCCGGTAATAGCTGCGCATCTTGGCGGCGGTGTGCAGGCCCTGGCGCAGCACCGAGATCATCTGGTCATAGGCGCGCGCCATCATGCCGGGATGGCCGTCATGATTGTCGCGGACCGGAAAGGTCATGGTGGCGACGACTTTCTCCTGGCCATCGCGGCGCTGCACAAAGCGGAAGATGAAATCGCCGTTGGGGCTGTTGGAATGGGCGCGCATGCCGTCGAATTCCAGATGGATGTCGCTCACCCCATCGACCGGCGTGAGATCGTCCGAACCCAAATCGTCGTGCATATGCCGCATCGTTCCCCCGTTCCGGTCATTCGCCTTCAGGTCAAACCGGTCTCCCGCATCATCTGTCTTTGGACATCAGCGCGCGGATGCGATCCCACAAGGCGACGCATTTGGTGTCCTCAACCGTGAAGGCGGTCGAATCCGCGCCCCGTATATGCATGGTGGCGGCGGCGCGCTCAATCGCCAGCGCCAACCGGTCGTAGAGTTGCTTGAGTTCTGCAACTTCGTCACTGTCGCGCACGGCTTTGCTCATGGCCTGGACTATAGCACCCATAAGCGCGGCAAAAAGTGGGCGCAGCAAAAAGGCCCGGCGCGAGGGTACGCTAACCGGGCCTTCGAGAAGCTTTGGCGGTATATGGAGATACCGACGCCCCACAGCCTCTGACCCCATTCAGCCCCGGACAGGCTGCCACAGTCAATCCGTAATACTGCGGGGGTTAAAACGGCGCGGAACTTCCGCTGGTTTCTTAACCAGGTTTTGGGTCGGGCGTGCGAATGACGGTGAAATCCTTCAACCTTTCGCTGGCCATTTTGAAATTGGGTTCCAACTCCAACACTTTTTTATAGTCGTAATAGGCTTCCTTGAAGCGGCCCAACATCTGCAGAGCCACGGCGCGGTCGTAATAGCCGATATGGGCGTAGGCCACGCCCAGTTCGATGCCCTTGTTGATCTGGACCAAGGCCTCTTCATGCCGGCCCTTCTTGATCAAAATCGCACCCAGATTGACGTAAGGATCGCCAAGCGTGGGATCCAGCGAGATCGCCATGTTGAAATCGGCTTTCGCCTCATCGGTGCGGCCCAGCATGTCCAGGATCACCCCCCGATTGTCATAGGTCCCTGCCCGGTCCTTTTGGCCCAGCAAATCGCGCTCCAGCGCGGCATTACAGATCGCCACGCCTTCCTGCAGCCGATTGCCGGTCTTGGCATGGGTGAAACAATCATGGGCCATGCCCGTACCGATGGTTATGACGGTTTGAGCCTGGGCACTGGCGCAGGCGACGATCGCGCCAAGCAGGCTGGCGAAAAGCAGAGACGAAACCCTCATCCAGAATCTCCCGGAAGAAAAGTTGCCACCCCATACTACACCCATTTCTCCGTTTCGGCGCGAGCTGTGTTGGCGCCAATTCCGGGTTTTATTTTGCCAAACAAAACATAGGCTTGGGAGGCCATCTTTGGTCGATGGCGCGGGGCTAGCTGGGGCTTGGCGGCACGTGCACGGGCTTTGCCGGCACCGCGCCACTTGGGCGGGCCCAAGCCTATGCACCGCCGCGCGCTTGGGCGAGCCACGCAGCCCGCGATAAAGTATGGCAGTATCGCGTCAAGGTCCCCAATTTTTGGAGAGAAACATGAAGAAGCTTTTCACGGTCCTCTTGCTCGCCCCCCTGCTCGCTCCCGCCAGCGCCCTGGCGCAGGAAGCAACAGCGCCGACCAAACTCTATGCCTCTAGCGCCGAAGTGCAGTCCCTGATCGCCAAGGCCAAGGCCGAACATAAGGGCGGCAGCACCAACCTGCTGGTGGTGAATGACGAGGGCTATCCGTTTCAGCTGGAATATCGCACCGCCACCAGGCCGCCCGTTCTTCATCCCACCTATGCCGAACTGATCGAGGTCATCGAAGGCAGCTGCACCCTGATCACCGGCGGCAAGCTGATGGAGGCAAAACCCGCTCTGCCCGGCGCCATGACCCAAGGCGGCACGTCCATCGAAGGCGGCACGCCGCGCAAGGTGGCCAAGGGCGATTACATCCTGGTCCCGGCCAACACCCCGCACCAATTTACCGATGTGCAGAGCCTGATGATTATGACCCTGCATATGCCGGTGCCGGCGAAGTAGCTCATTGTCATGGCCCGCGAATGCGGGCCACCCAGCTGACGCCAGCGCTTCGGTTTCAAGAGAATCGCGAACCCAACTGGATGGCCCACACTCCGGTGGGCCATGACAGTTTGGGGGCGATTTCTCCTAGATGTTTAGTCCCGGCATTTGCTGGAGCGGGTTGACGGTGAAGCGGTCTGGCTCTTTTGTCCAGAGCTTGCAGACGTACTCGTAAGGGGTGAGGCCGTTGATGGTTTTGAGACGTTTGGCGAAGTTGTAGGCGGTGAC
>DATEIA010000003.1:0-8859 GCA_035279305.1 Rhizomicrobium sp. | reverse complement strand
TTCTGGAACCGGCGCACCAAAGCGCGGTCCTTTTCGAAATACTGGCGGTATTCCTTGTAGGTGGTCGAGCCGATGCAGCGCAGGGTGCCGGCCGCGAGCGCGGGCTTGAGCAGGTTGGAGGCATCCATCGCCCCGCCACTGGTGGCGCCGGCGCCGATCACGGTATGGATCTCGTCGATGAACAGGATGGCGCCCTTGAGATTCTCCAGCTCCTTGACCACCGTCTTGAGCCGTTCCTCGAAATCGCCGCGATAGCGGGTGCCCGCGATCAGCGATCCCATGTCGAGCGAATAAATGACGGAGCCGCGCAGCACTTCGGGTACCTCGCCGCGAATGATCTTGCGCGCCAGGCCTTCGGCGATCGCCGTCTTGCCCACGCCCGGATCGCCCACGAACAAAGGATTGTTCTTTTGGCGGCGGCAGAGAATCTGGATGGTGCGCTCGACCTCGGCGGCGCGGCCGATCAGGGGATCGACCTTGCCGGACTTGGCCTTCTCATTGAGGTTGACGCAATAGGCCTCCAGCGCCTCGGTGCCTTGCTTGGACGGTTTCTCGCCCTCCTCTTCCTCTTCGGTACCGCGCACCGGCTTGGGCTGGCTCATGCCCGGACGCTTGGCGATGCCGTGGCTGATATAGCTCACCGCGTCCAGCCGGTTCATATTCTGCTCTTGCAGGAAATAAACGGCATGGCTTTCGCGCTCGGTGAACAAGGCGACCAGCACATTGGCGCCGGTGACCTCGTCGCGCCCGGAATTTTGGACATGCAGCACGGCGCGCTGCACCACCCGCTGGAAGCCGGTGGTGGGCTTGGCTTCCTCGGATTCGTCCATCACCAGGGTGGAGAGGTCCTCCTCGATATATTTCTGCACCGACTTGCGCAGCACGTCCATGTCGACATTGCAGGCCTTCATGACCTGGCTGGCATCGGCATCGTCGAGCAAAGCGAGCAGCAGATGCTCAAGCGTGGCATATTCGTGATGGCGGTCGCTGGCCAGTTTGATGGCATGGTGCAGCGCCTGCTCCAGTCCTCTCGAAAGTGACGGCATGCGCTACTCCTTCTCCATCGTACACTGTAAAGGATGTTGATGCCGGCGCGAGAATTCAATCACCTGGGCGACTTTAGTTTCCGCCACCTCGAAGGTGAAGATGCCACAAATACCTACCCCGTGGCGGTGGACATGCAGCATCACATCGACCGCTTCCTCGCGGGACTTGCCGAAAATCTTTTCCAGGATGTGGACGACGAATTCCATCGGCGTGTAATCGTCGTTCAAGAGCAGAACTTTATAAAGGCTGGGTTTCTTGGTCTTGGGGCGCGTTTTGGTGACGATGCCGGTTCCGGTGTTGCCTCCGGTATTTCCAGGCCCGTTCTTGCCGTCGCCGTTATTGCCGCCCGAATCCTTCATCGCGAGATTCTGCTTCGCTTTCGCGCCTATCCTAACGCGGATTGGCATTCTGCCTAGTGGGATACTCCTATCTGGTTACCGCAGCAGGAAAATTCAACTCCAGCGGCCCTCCCCCCGCGTACGCGTGAGCGTACAGGCGGGGGAGGTGGCCGTAGCAACGCCGTGGCGCGCAGGGTCCATAGCGACAGCGTATGGACGCCGAGCACCACGGCAAAGTTGCGAAGGGTGAGGTTGGCGGCCAAGCCAACCGAACGCCAAGCGCCGTCAGGCGCGCAGGCCGGAACGGAGGGGGTAAACAAAAGGGCCCCGGCGGTAACGCCGGAGCCCTTCGCAATGCGAAACAGGAATGACGTTAGGCGCGGACCGACTGAACCGTGTCCAACCAAGCCTGCACGCGGCCCTTGAACGGCGCGTAGGTTTCCTTGGTGGTGGCGGTGGCCAGTTCGCCAATCTTGCTGAGTTCGCTGACATAGGCCTCAAACGCCGACTTGGCGAAATCGGTCTGGAACTCGAACGCTTCATGGACCGACTTGGAGCCCATCACGGCCTTGGTGGCCGCAACCGCGTCTTCGATCGACTGCTTGGAATAGGAATAGATTTCGCTGTTGATGCTCTCGATGCCCTTGCCGGCGACAGTGGCCGACTTGGTGACGGCGTCGGCGGTGTCCTTGCCATAGCCGACGAAGGCGTCATAACCCTTGAGGGCCTTTTCCAGGCCGGTCTTCAGCGCCGCGGCGCCATTTTCCAGCACGGTTTCAGCCGAGGCAGTCGCCTTTTCACCGGCCGTCTTTGCTTTGCTCATGTCATGTCCTCTCTGTGAGTTAGGGCAGGACCGGTTTTCCGGTGGCCTGTTGCAGTGCAACATGACTTATATGAGATAGCTCCCGGCGTCAGTCAAGAGTTAATTGTGCGACGCAACATTCTTTTACGCGCGGAAACGCCAAGTTCCCGGAACGCTTGGTTAAGAGTTCTTAAACGCCCGTAAAGTATAGTGGATTCTTGATTATTCCTTGCGAAAGTTGTCGCAATTTGGTCTTTTGAGACTTAACCAGGGGGTGGTTCGGCTTTGGGGATTGCGTTGTTTCTACCGTTTCGGCCTCATGTCCTGGTTGGGCTCGCCTTGGCGCTGCTGTTTGCCGCCCTGGCCGACCCTGCCCTAGCCCGTCGCCATCACAGCAGCGCCGCCGCCCATCGCAGCATGGTTCGCATGCCGGCCAGCCCGACCGACCCGAACAAGGACGCCGCCCTGGTTGTGGACGGCGCCACCGGCAAGGTGCTCTACGCCCGCAATGAGACCGCGGAGCGCCATCCTGCGTCCCTGACCAAGATGATGACCTTGTACATGCTGTTCGACGCCCTGAAGGCGGGCAAAATCACCATGCAGACGCAGATGCCGGTCAGCCGGCACGCCGCAATCCAAAAGCCCACCAAGCTTAATCTGCGGCCCGGTCAGACCATCTCGGTGGATACCGCCATTCGCGCCATCGTGATCCGCAGCGCCAATGACGTGGCGGTGGTGATCGCCGAAGCCTTGGGCGGCACCGAATCGCATTTCTCGGAAATGATGACGGCCAGGGCCCGCCAGTTGGGCATGCGCGAGACCAATTTCCACAATGCCTCCGGCCTGCCCGATCCCTTGCAGATTTCGACCGCCGCCGATCTGGCGGTCCTGGGCCGTCACTTGGCTTACGACTATCCGCAATATTTTCCCTATTTCGACTTGACCGGCTTCAACTACAAAGGCGCCTGGTATCCCACCCATAACAATCTGATCGGCCGCTATGACGGGGCCGACGGCATCAAGACCGGTTACACCGGCGCCTCCGGATTCAATCTGGTCAGCTCGGTCACCCGCGGCACCACCCATCTGATCGCCGTGGTGATGGGTGGACGCACCGCCGTGCGCCGCGATCTGGAAATGGTGCGGCTGCTGGACCAGACCTTCGCCCAGATTTCGGCCAATCCTACCTTGGTGGCGCGCGCCTCCGTGCCCTGGCAGCAGGTTGCCCAGAGCGCGCCCGCGCCCGCCATTGCCGGCTTCAGCCTGCCGCAAGTTTCCACCAGCCAGTTCGCCGCGCTGTCACCGGTGCCCAACACGGTGCAAAGCGAAGACGAAGACGCCGCCGAATCCGTCCGCGCGCCCGACGAGAATATCGCGCTCATTCACGCCGAAGGTTCCAAATCGGCCATGGCCGCGCGGACTGCCGTCCCGGCCGTGCCGCCGGCCGCGGACATGCGTCCCGACAGAAATCTTGCGGCGGCGCAAGCCAAGCTGGTGAAGACCGCCATGAATATTCCCGTGAATGCACCTCGGCCGCAAATGCGCCCGTCATTGCGCGACGATGCCGGCGAAGCCGATGGGGACCTGCCGTTACGGGGACGCAACTGGACCATCCAGATCGGCGCCTATGCCGACAAGGCCCTGGCGCTGGCCCAACTCAAGACTTATGCCGGCAAGGCGCAGGACATCCTGGCCAGGGCCTCGCAGATCGTCGCGCCGCTGCAATCCAACAACGGCCATGTGATTTACCGGGCCCGCTTCGGCCTGTTCGCGGAACAAGAAGCCCGTGAGGTCTGCAACCGTCTGACCCAGCGCGGCCAGACTTGTTTCGCGGCTGTACAAACACGCTAGTGTCAGCATGACCCAAATCGTCACCACGGTGGCGGAGTTGCGCACCGCGCTAGCCGAGTTGCGCCCCAGCCGCATCGGCCTGGTGCCCACCATGGGGGCGCTGCATGACGGGCATCTTTCGCTGGTGTCACAGGCCCGCGAGCATAGCGACCGGGTGGTGGTCAGCATTTTCGTCAATCCCACCCAATTCGCCCCGCAGGAGGATTTCGACGCCTATCCGCGCGCGCTGGACAAGGATCTGGAAAAACTGGGCGAACGGGCGGACATCGTCTTTGCGCCCCATGCGCGGGAGATATATCCGGACGGCCATGCCACCATGATCTCGGTCGCCGGTCCCGCTGCGGGCTTGGAAACGGATTTCCGTCCGCATTTTTTTTCCGGCGTGGCCACGGTGGTGACCAAGCTTTTGATTGCGGCCAGTCCCGACGTCGCGATATTCGGGGAAAAGGATTATCAGCAGCTTCTGGTGGTCAAGCGGTTGGTGCACGATCTGGCTTTACCGGTGACGGTTATCGGCGGCCCCACACTGCGGGAACCGGATGGCCTGGCCATGTCGTCGCGCAACGCCTATCTGAGCCCCGAGGAACGCCAAGTCGCCGGCCGGCTCAATGTCATTTTGAAGGGGGCCGCTCTCCAGGCGCGGCATGGCGATCTGCGCGCCGTGGAAGCCTCCGCTATCGAAGCCTTATGGAGCGCCGGGTTCAGTCATGTGGACTATGTCGCGATCCGCGACGCGCAAACACTGGCCCATATCGCCGCCCTGGAGCGCCCGGCCCGCATCCTGGCGGCGGTGAAGATCGGCAAGACAAGGCTGATCGACAATATGGTTATCTAGTTATTCGATAGACTTCCACGTCTCCGCTCTTTCCCGCAGGCACCAGCCAGTCCGGCACATGGCCTGCCGCGAGCTGAGCGATCAGCCCGCCACGAGCGCGATAGAAGGCCCATTCGGGCACGGCGCGGCAGACCATCAGGTAATCGATGCCGCGCTGACGCAGGATCGTACGCGGATTCTGCCCAAAGAAAATGACATAGCTGTCCAGAATGCCGGCCGCGTCGCGGTGATAGGGGCCGGCGATGGCGCTGTCTTTTGTGTAGGCCAGGATGGCGGGGCCCTGATCCACAAAACCGGCGACCCGTCCCGGCGGCAAGGCCCTCAGCACCGCCATCGCTGTTTCATGGCCGCACTCTTTCTGGGCGCGGAACGCCATGGCCCGCCGAACGACCTTGTCCTGCCCCTCGGCCAGCGCGCCCGCCAGGGTGAAGGCCGCGCCGCTGCCCAACAGGATCGCCGCCGCCAGCCACACGATGCTTCGCCTCTGTGTCAGCCGCACCATCCCCGCCGCCAGCCCCGGCAAGGCGAACAGCAGGGCGAAATTCACACCGCGGAACTGAAAAGTGGCGACCAGCAGCGCGACAGCGGAGAAAACGATCACGACCAGCCGCCCTCGTCCCGGGGTTGCGAAAAAGCTCAGCGCCAATGCGAAGGCGGCATAGAGATATCCGCCCACCACTTCACTGGGCGCCAGCCGGAAGAATGACCAGACCGGGCGCGCCTCATTGACGCCGGCGAGAAATATCGTCTGCATCCACGCATCCAGCCCGGCATAGGGCCCGGCAAAACAGACGGGGTTGAGTGCAGCCGCAAGCGCCAGCAACCCCAGGCCCAGCGCGGCTGTGGCCGCCAGCCGGTGACGCGGCAACAGCGAGATGCCGGCCAGGCCCATGCCGCCCGCGATCAGCAATACCGCATAGAACAGCGAATAGGTGTCGCAGACCGGCGTGAAACGATAGGGATCGGCGGTGGTGGCAAGCAGCAGCAACAGCGCCGCCCCCGCCAGCGTCAGGCCAAAAGACCGCGGGCCGTCCTTATCTGCAACGAGGAAAGCATCCGCCACAAAGAAAGCAATCGCCGCCAAGGCATAAGGCAGGCTTTCCAGACCCACGCCCAGGCCCAAAGCCACTGCCGCCGCCGCAAGGTGCGGACGGCGCTCCATCACACCCAGCAGCGCCGTCAGCATCAGTACCAGCTGCAAGCCGTGATGATCGATATTGCCTGGAACGAACGGACCATAAATTTCGGTGCAGAGCAGCGCCAAAGCCAACACCGCCACCATGGCGGCATCGCCGCCCAGCCCGCGCGCAATCCGTCCTAGCAAAAACAGCGCCACCGCCAGCAGCAGCAACGGCCAGGCGACGAACGCGAAACGCTCCGACACCAGCATCAGCAGCGCCAGCGGCGCATCCACCAACCGCGACCAGTGCATCGGCAAACCGTAAGGCGTGTTCATCCGATGCTGGACGGTGTCAAACCAGCCCTGTCCCTGCAGCAGGTCGCGCACCTGGGCCAGCCGCATGGCGCTGTCGGTGTCGAGCGAAATGCCGGCTCCCACTCTTCCAACATCCGTCAGCCACAGGGCACAGGCGGCGAACACCGTCCAGGCGACCAGCGGCCAAAGCCATTGCGAGCGATTCCCCATCCGGGGAGCTTAGAGCAATCCCAAGGCCGCGAGTTCCCGCTGCAACTTTTCCGGCAGGTTCTTGGCGCCCTTGGTTTTGGCTAAGTCGGGCGGCGCATCCTCAGGCGACAGATAGCGCCAGCCCTGAAACGCCCGCCGGGGCCGGGCGGCCACCGGCACAAGCGCCTTGTCGTAGACCAAGCCGCAATGGGGAATGCCGTTCTTCTTCACTTCGCGCAAAGCAAGAAGTTTTTGCCGCGCGGCAATCTGGCCCTTGATCACCCAATAGAGCGATCCTCCGTCCAGCACTTCATCGGCACGCTTGGGCGTCATGCGGGTGACATGGACCAGTTCGGGCTTTTGGCCCTTGGCGCGCTTTTCCTTCAGCCGCTTTTTCTGCCAATCCGCCAGCTCGGAAAGACTGTCGCAGCCGACACAAAGCTTGATGATGTGAAGCGCCATGGCTGTGTCCCATAAACGTCGCTGCGCCAAAACTCAATCGCCAGCGTTAAGAGCGCGGCAATCTTCCTTTATTTTTTTAACCGTGACCGGCGACAAAAAGTCTCGGATTTTCCTGGATCGTTTGCGCAGGGGCTGCGTTCGCGCACGCAGATGCTTCATTTTATATCAACCCCCCGGTGGGAAGCTGAACGGATGCGTCAGCTTCTTTATGTCAGCAATACCGCGCTCGAGATCGGCCTCAGCGACCTGGACCGGGTCCTCACCACCTCGCGCCGCAACAATGCCATGATGGGCATCACCGGCCTTCTGCTTTTCATCGATGGCGGCTTCCTGCAAATTCTGGAAGGCGAAGAGCGCGCGGTGCGCGAACTCTATACCCGTATCGCCAGCGATCCGCGCCATCGCAATCCGCGCCTGATGTTGGACCGCGAAGTTCCGGCCCGCGCTTTTCCGGACTGGAGCATGGGCTTTGAGCGCCCCTGCATGGACGATCCGGAAACCGCCGGCATGTTCGGCGTGGCGCGCGAAGCCATTCATGGCCGCCTGTCGCCCGGCACCGGGCGCATCGTGGCGATGATGCTGCAGACTTTTTACGCCGTGCAGCACAGCGATCTGCCGCTCAATCTGTATTACGCTGGGTGAGGCACGACCCGCGAAGCGGGGCAAATCGATCCAGTGGATCGATTGAGTGCCGAACGCCGCGAGCCAAAGCGAGCGGCCGCAGGAGGCCCGACCGGCTTCGCAGTTTAGACCTCAGTTGGCGAACAGCCCGTGCGGCCCAGTCAGGTCGCTGATCAGCATCAGCTTCACGGCGAACTTGTCACTCGCCGAAGTCAGCCCGAAGCCCATGCCCGCCTCGATGGAAATGGGGCCGCTATAGTCCACCACCGCCCAAAGCTGGTGGGATTGCTGGTCGGCCGGCAGAAAGCCGCGCAGCTCGCCGAAATCGGCATATTCTTCCACCGCGACGGTCCAGCGCTCGTCGATGCGGTAATCCAACCGGGTCGCGGGCACGAATTCCAGCCGCGAAAAACCTTCATAGTTGTTGTCCACAATGGGATTGAAGGTAAAGCTCCAACGGCGATCCTCGCCGAAGCGCCAGCCGATGATGGGACGAATCTCGCCGGTATTGACCTGGGCGTCCCAGCTCTTCTCGTTCCAGCTGAATTCGAAATTCACCCCGTAGTAGAAGTCCTTTTCGCCATTGTCGGGCTGAACGAACAAAGCGCGCAGTTTGAAGCCATTGTAAGTCCAGCCCTGGTTGCTGGAGTGGCTGTAGAGCGGCAAATAAAGTCCCGCTTCGAACCAGGGGGTTACGCCCAGCGCCCATTCCGTCACGCCGCTATAGGCGCGGTTGTTCACCAAGCCGCCGGGAAAATCCGGGACGGTGGCGCCGTCAAAGGTATAATTGTGGTGCCAGGTGAGGCCAACTTCGCCGACCGGCATGATCTCGCCGGTATAGACCTGGATCTCGTCGCTCACGGCAAGAGCCGGCCCGGCAATCGACAGACACAGCAAGGACAGAAAAAGAACGTGGCGGGACTGCATGATATCTCCGTTGCGGCGATGGTGCCGAGTCTCGGGAAATACCATCATCGGGATGGCGCGTGTGATTTCGCGAAGCAGTCTCACACTCTTCGGGCGGCCCAAGACGGCTTGCGCGGCCGACCCGGCGCGCACCCCGAAAACGGCCCCGGCGCAATCGGCAAAAGGCCATCCCCGACCCGGATTGGCGCTGTTTTATAGGCCCATCGGGTCCGCTTGCTCTTGTCCGGCCCGCTTGCTAAACCCCCCGTCCTACCGGGGATTTTCCCTTTGGCGTGCGGTCATGGCGGAACGGTAGACGCGCTAGCTTGAGGTGCTAGTGGGGCAACCCGTGGAAGTTCGAGTCTTCTTGACC
>DATEIA010000002.1:0-6839 GCA_035279305.1 Rhizomicrobium sp. | reverse complement strand
TCCATGGCGCCCAGCTGCCCCATCCCCATTTGCCGCGCTACTGATGAGCAAGGCCGGCAACCAGGCGCAAGTGATCGAGTATGTGCGCGCCGCGCACGCCGGCAAGGCGCCGTTTGAAATCGTTGCCGGCGGCACCCGCCGCGGCGTGGGAAGGCCGCTATGGGATTCAAAGGGCGCGGATTTGCCCTTGCTGGATGTCTCCGGCCTGTCCGGTATCGTGAAATACGAGCCCGAAGAGCTGATCATCACCGCCGGACCCGCCACGCCGCTGGCGGAAATCAAGGCCGTGCTGGGAAGCCGCGGACAGCGGTTGGGTTTCGATCCCGCCGACTGGTCGCGGTTGCTCAATTCCCATGGCGCGGCCACGCTTGCGGGTGCGGCGTCGTGCGACGCGTCGGGTTCAGGGCGCCTGCGCCATGGCGGCGCGCGGGATTCGCTATTGGGCTTTGCCGCGGTCAACGGACTGGGTGAAAGCTTTCGCGGCGGCGGCAAGGTGGTCAAGAACGTCACCGGTTTCGACCTTCCCAAGCTGGTCTGCGGCGCTTACGGCACTTTGTGTGTGCTGACCGAGATGACCTTTCGCGTCTATCCCAAGGCGCACCATTCCGCGACCCTGTGCCTGGCCGACGTCTCGCCGGAGATCGGCTTTGCCGCCTTGCGCAAGATCGCGCACAGCGCGCTGGAACCGGCGGGTTTGGCCTATTTGCCCGCCAGCATGCTCCCGGGCCAAGAAGTGGGCGGCCAAGGCGTTGGCCAGGGCGCGGCCCTGATCAAATTGGAGGGCGCGCGCCAGCCGCTGGAGGAAAAGATCGCATTGGCGCATGGCCTGTTAGGCAATGCCCTGCGGCGGATCGAGGAGGATATGTTCGGCGCCATCGGCTGCGGCGAGAAATTCGCCGATCTGCCGGGCGATGTCTGGCGGGTGATGATCGCGCCTTCCGATGCCCCGCGCTTGGCCAAGGAATTGAACGTGCAGCACTGGCTGGGCGATTGGGCGGGCGGCCTGATCTGGCTGGCGGCTCCGGCGAGCGAAACGGGGCGCATCCGCGCCGTCGCGGCCAGTATGCAGGGGCAGGCCATGCTGCTGCGGGCCAGCGCCGAAAGCCGCGCCAGGCATGGACTTTATGCCGCCCAGCCGCCGGCCCTGGCCGCGCTCAACCGGGCGGTCAAGGCGGCGTTTGACCCGCTGTCCCTCTTTAACCCTGGACGCCTGTAATGCGTTACAACTTCACACCAGAGCAGATCGCCGATCCGCAACTGGGCCCCGCCACCAAGGCGATCCGCAGTTGTGTCCATTGCGGCATCTGCACAGCCACCTGTCCGACCTATGTGCTGCTGGGTGACGAACGCGACAGTCCGCGCGGCCGCATCGTGCTGATGAAGGACATGCTGGAAAAAGGCGGCGCGCCGACACCGGAGCAAGTCTATCATATCGACCGCTGTCTCTCCTGCCTCAACTGCAAGACGGCCTGTCCTTCCAGCGTCAATTACCAGCGGCTGGTGGATCAGGCGCGCGCCCATATCCAGGACCATTACAAGCGCCCGCTGAGCGACCGGCTGCTGCGGTTCGCCATCGCCAAAGTGATGACGCGGCCAAAGCTGGTGCGGATCGGATTGTTGCTGGCCCGGATCGGCGCGCCGGTCGCGTCGATCCTGCCGGGAAAACTGGGCGCTATGGCGAAAATGGGACTTTCGGCGCGGCCGCAGGGACCCGAGCCGGCCCAATTCCCCAAACCCGCCCAGATAAAACAGCGCATCGCCATCATGCCGGGCTGCGTGCAGGGCGCGCTTAGCCCGCAGATCGACAGTGCGGTGAGCCGGGTGCTGGCGCGGCGCGGCATCGAACTGGTGGCGCTGGACGGCGCGGGCTGCTGCGGCGCGCTGCCCCATCATATGGGCCGCGAGCATGACTCTCGCATGTGGGCCAAAAAGGCGATCCAGGCTTATGAACAGGGCCGGTATGACGGCGTGCTGATCACCGCCACCGGTTGTTCCTCGCAATTAAAGGACTATGCCCATCAGTTCGCCGGCGATCCGGTCTGGGAAAAGCGCGCCGCCAAATTCGCTGCCGCCGCGCGCGACTTCGCCGAGCTTTGCACGCCCCTGGCCGTAACTCCGCCCCCCCTTGAATCCAACAAGCCCTTGCGGGTCGCCTATCATCCCGCCTGCAGTTTGCAGAACAGCCTGAAGCTGAATGGCGTGGGCGAAGCGATTCTGGAAGCGGCAGGGTTCATCGTCACGCCGTTCGCGGAATCGCATCTGTGCTGCGGCTCCGCCGGCACCTATTCCATTCTGCAGCCCGAGCTTTCCAGCCAGCTCCGGGATCGCAAACTGGGCAATATCGCGGCCGCCGAACCGGATGTGCTGGTCAGCGGCAATATCGGCTGTTTGCAGCATCTGGCCTCCGGCCAAGGGCTGGATCAGCCCATCCTGCACATCGCCGAACTTTTAGATTGGGCCGAGGGCGGTCCCAAACCCGCCAATCTGGAATTGCCGGGCAAGCCGCACTAGACTGGGGCCATGCGCCCCGCGCTTGCCCTTTTTCTGCTGCTGATCTCGAGCACGGCTTATGCCGCGCCGATGGAAGTGCCCGCGCCAACGCCCAAGGACGTTTCCAGCGAGGAGAAGCTTTTCGCCCAGCTCAAACAGGCGGAAAATGCCGAGGATGCCCATCCCATCGAACAGAAACTGATGGCGATGTTCCGCGCCTCGGGCAGCCCCAGCGTGGATCTTTTGATCGTCCGCGTCCAGGCGGCGCTGTCGGCCACCGACAAGCAGACCGCCAAAAAATTGATCGATGCCGTCACCACCATCGCGCCCAGCTATGCCGAGGGCTGGCATATCCGCGCCGGCATGGAGCATGCGGCGGGTGACGACACCGCCGCGCTGGTGAGCCTGCAGAAAGTGGTGCAGCTCAATCCTCGGCATTTCGCGGCATTGTATGAGCTGGCCGACATGCTGCAGGATTATGGCGACAAGGCCGGGGCGTTGAAACTTTATCGCCGTGCCCTGGAACTGGATCCGCACCTGCCGAACGTCTCGCAAAAATTGCGCGAATTGACGACCAGCGTCGAGGGGCGGGACATCTGATCCCATGCCCTATCCCCGAAAACGACTGGCGGCGTGTCTTGTTGTTCTTTTCGCGACGCCGGTTTGCGCGCAGTCCAGCATGGTAGGCACCTGGTTCGGACAGGGCCAGCCGCACAGCAAAGAGTCCATGTATATCGACCGCATGCGCGCCGACGGCAGCTGGCGCGGCGAGTATCGCACCTGTATCAAGGGCAAGTCCTCCGACCAGGTGCAGGAAGGCCACTGGTCGCTGGTGGGCGACACGCTGATCTTGAAAGTCGAAATCGTGGACGGCCGGCGCGCCGCGCGAACCGACAATTACAAGATGCTGGCGCATACCGCCACCACGCAGAAATATGTCAGCCTGGGTTGGAATTTTCCCTATACGCCCAAGAAAATGGCGGATGATTTCCAGATGCCATCCTGCGAGCTGACGAGTTGACCCTGGTGCGCGGGCTGGCAGTCTTCCTGCTGCTGCTGTCCGCGCCTGCGCATGCCGCCGAACACCCCGCTTTTCTGACAGGTCACTGGTTCGGCCAGGGCGAGCCGCATGACAAAAGCGAAATGTGGCTGGCCCATACCGCACCCAATGGCGATTTCGCGGTGCAATTCCGCACTTGCCGCAAGGGCAGGGCCAGCGATCTGTTCCAGAAGGGCAACTGGCGCTTCCAGGATGGAATCGAATATGTGCAGATCACCGTGTCGGGCGGGCAGGCGATGTTCAAGGAGACGCCCTACAAGATCCTGTCGCATGACGCAAAGAGCCAGACCTACAGCATGCCGTCGGGCTTTGTGTTCCGCTCCAGCCGGGTGGACGCGAAATTCGTCATGCCGCCTTGTGAGTTGGTGAGCTGACATGTGCCGCCTTGTTGCCGGCCTGGCGTACTGTCTGGTGGCGCTGCCGGCTTCGGCGGCGCCGAGTCTGGTGGGCATTTGGTTCGGCCAGGGCCAGCCGGGCGACAAACAGTCGATGTATCTCGACCATTTCCTGGGCAATGGCGAGATTCATTCCCAATTCCGCGATTGCCGGGGCGGCAAGGCTTATGACAGCACCGAAGACGGCACCTGGTCGGTCAAGGGCGATATCCTCACCGTGACGGTCGCGCGGCATAACGGGAGCCCTGCGCCGCGCACCGATGTCTATCGTCTGACCTCGGTCACGGCCAAGGGGTTCAAGGATGTCTATCTGCCCCTGAACTTCCCGTTCGATGAGCGCCGGGTGGACGAAAAGTTCGTCATGCCGCCTTGCGAGCTGGTGAGCTAATCCAGGCCCTATCGTGGGCCGAGGTGCGGTTTCTTTATTCTGAGTTGGCTGGGGGCGACGGTGCACCCTATTGCCGTAAATCATGCAGCTTTGGCGGCGGAGGCGATCTGCATTCTGACCTTTAGCTCCGCCTTGGCCGCAATATCGATGAGCGTGTCCAGGCTGAACTTGTCGATTTTGCCCTGCAGCAGATCGTTCAAACGCGGCTGCGTGATCCCCAATCGGCGCGCCGCCGCCGCCTGGGTCACATTCCAACTACGGACTTTCCGGTCAATCGCGATGAGAAGCGTGGAGCGCATGGTCATGCTCGCAGCAGCAGCAGGCGTGTTTTCCAGCGCATCCCAAACATTTCCATAACTTCGACGGGCCATCATCGCCTCCTAGATTTCATGAAGCCGTAAACGCGCCAAGTCCAAGTCTCGTTTCGGTGTTTGTTGCGCCTTCTTCTGAAAGGCATGCAACACATACACGGCGCCGGCGTTGCGGGCGACATAGATAACCCGAAATGTGCCCGCATCGTCCCATATCCGAATTTCCCGGACCCTTGGGCCAAGGCTCGCCATTGGTTTCCAGTCGCTCGGCTCAAAGCCCAGTTGCACCTTGTGCAATTGCACGCCGGCTTCCTTACGCGCCGATTCTGGAAAATCCCGCAGTTGATCCAGCGAATCTCCCAGAAACTCTATGCGCTTCATTCTACAATCTCGTTTATATCAGTATTTGTATAAACCGTCAAGGTGAAGTTCAGCCGGAATACAAGGACAGGAGCGCTGTCTCCTAGAAAATAGGCCCGAGTAAGCTGACTCACCCGGCCGCTCGCTTAAGCTCGCGGCATTCGTAGCTCGAAATGGTCCACAGGACCATTTCGTCCGCCTTCGGCGGACCGCTACTCATCCGTCACAAACGCCACCCGCAGCATGTTGGTGGCGCCGGTGGTGCCCAGGGGCACACCGGCAGTGATCACGATGCGCTCGCCGGCCTGGGCGAACCCTTCCTGGCGCGCGATCTGGCTGGCGCGCTTCACCATATCGTCGAAATCGCGGATATCCTCGGTGATGACGCTATGGGTGCCCCATACCAGGCACAGCCGCCGCGCCGTCTCGATCGAAGGGGTGGGCGCGATGATCGGCGCCTGGCTGCGCTCGCGCGCCGCGCGCATGGCAGTGATGCCCGACTTGGTCCAGCACACAATGGCGCGTGCTTCGATCGTGGCCGTCACCTCATGCACCGCCGCCATGATGGCATCCGGCGTGGTTTTTTCCGGCGTGCCGCGCTGGGATTCGATAATGGACTGGTAGAGTTCGTCATCCTCCACCGAACAGGCGATGCGGTCCATGGTCTGCACCGCTTCCACCGGATAGGCCCCGCTGGCGGATTCCGCCGACAGCATCACCGCATCGGCGCCTTCGAACACGGCGGTGGCCACGTCCGAGACTTCTGCGCGGGTGGGCATGGGCGAAGTGATCATGGATTCCAGCATCTGGGTCGCCACCACCACCGGCTTTCCGGCCTTGCGGGCGGCGCGGGTGATCTGCTTTTGCAGGCCCGGCACCCGTTCCAGCGGCATTTCCACCCCCAGATCGCCGCGCGCCACCATCAGCGCGTCGGCCAATTCCAGAATGCCGTGCAGTGAGGCCAGCGCCTTGGGCTTTTCGATCTTGGCCAGCACGCCGGCGCGTCCCGCCACGATCTTCTTCAGCTCCGCCACATCTTCGGGACGCTGCACGAAACTCAGCGCGATCCAGTCCACCCCCAGTTCCAGCGCCGCGTTCAAGTCGGAACGGTCCTTGGGCGTCATCGCCGACATGGGCAGCAAAGTGTCCGGCATGTTGACGCCCTTGCGGTCCTTGATCTCGCCCGCCACTTCCACAATCGCCTCGGCGAACGTGTCGGCCTTGCGCAGCAGGCGCAGCCGCACCTTGCCGTCGTCGATCAACAGCGCATGCTTCTGCTTGATCGCCTGGAAGATTTCCGGGTGTGGGATCGGCACTTCTTCCGGCTTGTCGCTGGTCTCGCCCAGCACCAGCTTGACGCGTTCGCCTTCCTTGAGCAGGCGCGGCCCGCCGCTTAGCTTGCCCAGGCGGATCTTGGGGCCCTGCAGATCGCAGAGGATGCCGATCGGCCGGCCAACCGTTTCGGACAAGGCCCGCAATTGGCCATGCATCTTGGCCAGCATCTCGTGGCTGGTATGGCTCATATTGATGCGGAACACGTCGACGCCGGCATCGAACAAGGCCCGCATCATCTCAGGCGTGTTGGACGCCGGCCCCAGGGTGGCGAGAATCTTGGTCTTCCGGCGGCGGCGCATGGCGATCCTGGTTCTAATGGGAAAGAGCTGGTTCTAGTTGGAAAGAGACTGGGTCCAGTCGGGCTTTTTGCCGGTGTCCACCTCGAAGAAGCCGCGCCGGTCGAAACCGCGCTTGGCGCATGTGCCGCGGCCCACCGCGCGGAACCGCTTGTCGGGGGCAACGCAGAAATAGGTCTTGCCCTCCCAGGTTCCGGCCGCGCC
>DATEIA010000001.1:0-6164 GCA_035279305.1 Rhizomicrobium sp. | reverse complement strand
ACCATTTCACCGATATCAGCTGGGAGCATTTCGAGGGCGCGGTCGAGCGGCTGCAATTCGTGGCCGAGGGCGACACGGTGGATTGCGCCCATATCAGCGTCACCTATCGCGACGGCACCACCCACAAAGTGTTCGAAGGCGCGATGCCCAAGGATTCCATCGAAACCATCACCTTCCCCGAAGGCGACAGCCGCATGCGGCATGTCGATTTCGCCTGTAAGGCGCGAAACGTGGATGGCGCCCGCATCGCTCTGTCGGCGGTGTCGGAAGGGTTTGATAGAGACCAGTGGGCGCGTGAACCGCATGTGACCACCTATGAAGATAGCGTGGTGATTTCGCGCTAATTGACTTTCGGAAAACAAAAGGCCCGGTGCCGACAGCGCCGGGCCTTTTATTTGTGAGGTTGGTTTAGCCGCGAGGAGTTTTGCGGCGTGAGCAGGAGCGAGGACCTCACGACGCACCGCCCTCGCCCGCTGCGCGGGCTCGAAGCGGGGCCAGCTTTTCTAAGCTCGCTACGCTCTCTAAGAAAAGCTAGGCCAAAGAACGCGTCCTAACGCAGGTAGGGCTCTACCTTGCCCTTGTACTTGACCGTCATCGCATTGCCGTTGCGGTCCACCGTCTTGCCCACCGCCAGGCGCACCCAGCCCTCGCTGACGCAATATTCCTCGACATTGTTGCGGTCGACGCCGTTGAACTTCACCCCCACGCCGCGCTCCAAAAGTTCGGGATTGTGGAAGGGGCTGGCGGGATTGGTGGAAAGCCGGTCGGGCGGCACCGGGCTGGCGGGTTTGTCGTCTGTCATCGGGGCGTCATGTCCAAAAAGCCCCGCTTCCTAAGCCGGAAGTGCCCCGCCCTCAAGCCCCCTTTATCATCGTGGTTGAAAGCCCCGGGATTTGCCCTTCAATTCCGCCCCACCGATCCCCACATGCGGCTCACACCAACCTTCAAGGGAAGACCATATGGCCTATGATATTTACGACGCCTCCATTCCGCCGCTGATCCACATGCTGAGCGGTCTCTCCAAAGTCCTGTCCAAGGGGGAGGCCCATGGCGGCATCGATCCCAATGAGGCGCGACTGGCGCCCGACATGCTGCCGCTCAAGGCCCAGGTCTATATCGCCACCGACATGGCCAAGGGCTGCGGCGGCCGGCTGGCGGGGGTGGAGATTCCCAAATACGAAGACAGTGAAACCACCTTCGCCGAACTGAAGGCGCGGGTGGCCAAGACCATCGATTTTCTCAAGAGCCTGGACCGCAAGGCTTTCCCGGGTTCGGAAACCAAGCATATCGTGCTGAAATTCCCCAACAATACATTTGAGTTCAATGGCGCGGACTATGTCGGAAAATTCGCGCTGCCCAATGTCTATTTCCACATCACCACCGCCTACGGCATTCTGCGCAATCGCGGTGTTGTGCTGGCCAAGAGCGACTATCTCGGGGGGTGAGGAGCGGCGCGCCGAAGGCGCGTGAGCAGGTCCAGTGGACCTGCGAGAGCGACGAACGCCGCGAGCTAAGGCGAGCGGCCGGGGAGCTGTCTCAACCCCGCTCCGAACCCAACGACAACCGCCGCAGGCGCCGTGCGGTCATAAAAAAAGCAAAAGGCCCGGTGCCGCATTTCCGCACCGGGCCCTTTTCTTCAGCAAAACTTAGTCGCGATAGGGATTGTTGGGGCGGCGGTCGGCGTAATTCGGCACGCCGTCCTTGTCGCGGTCGCGGTCATAAGAATATCCGTAGTGATCGCGCGGCCCATAATAGCCATAGCGGTCGTAGCGGTCGTAATAACGCGGCGCGCAGGCTGAAATCGCCAGAGCGGCAAAGCCGATGGCGGCAATTGCGATCTTTTTCATGGCAGGCCTCCAAAACTGGCACCCTCTGAAAGCGATAACGTGCCGCGCATCGTTTGGATGCGGCGGGGCGCTTTTGGGGCTGGAAAGTGGCGGGGAACCGGGCGTAGGATGAACCGTTTAGAACTATTCTATTCTATTCTGCTCTTTTCTTTTGATGTGAGGATCCCCATGGCCAAGAAGCCCGCGCCCGCAAAAACCGCCTCAAAAATCAAGGCCGCCCCCCGGCTGTCCACCCAAACCGACCTGTCCAACAATGCCATTCCCGAAATCGCCGAGGCGCTGAACGGCTTGGTGGCCGATTCCTACGCCCTCTACACCAAGACCAAGAACTTTCACTGGCATGTGTCGGGGCCGCATTTCCGCGACTATCATTTGTTGTTCGACGAACAGGCGACGGAAATCTTCGCCACCATCGACGAACTGGCCGAGCGGGTGCGCAAGCTGGGCGCGCGCACCATCCATTCCATCGGCGAGATCGCCAAGCTTCAGACCATCAAGGACAATGACAAGGATTATGTCGCGCCCGGCGACATGCTGGTCGAGCTGATGAACGACAACAAGCTGGTGATCAAGCGCATGCGCGCCGCGCACGAGATCGCCGACCGCCACGAAGACGTGGCGACGGCGTCGATTTTGGAAAACTTCATCGACGCGGCCGAAAAACGGAACTGGTTCCTGTTCGAGGCCAGCCGAAAGGGCTAGTTGGCGGCTTTTGTCATGGTCGGCGGGTCGAACTTGCCCAGGGTACAGATCTGTCCGGATTGCAGGACACTGAAGGTGTTCTCACGCTCGCAGACTTTGGTGTCGCCGGAGTGCAGCAGCCAGACAAAACCGTTGAATTTCAGGTCGGGGCAATGGCCCTGAAGATGGTTCACATAGGTGCTGCCGTCCCGCATCTTGAACACCATGGTCCGGCCGTCCTTGGAATCGCTGCCGACCATCTTGCGGGTATCCAGGCAGATCTTTTCGGCATGCGCGGGTCCGCAAACAACCGCGCCGGCCAACGCCAAAACCGCCATAGTCATTTTCATGACGTCCTCCAAGCGAGCGCCCCTCTCGCATTTGGTGTTTCGTACACTGCCGGGCAAATCTACTACAAATGTAATAAATATGGCAAGGGGCCAGGTCTTGACGGGGGCGGCTTCAGGGGCCAAAGGTCCGCCCAATTGGCCAAAACCTCAGGCCAAAACCTCAGGAGAGTCCCGTGTCCGCTGCCCCAGAACAGGTCACCGTTACCTTGCCCGACGGCAAGGCCCTGACCTTTGCCAAGGGGATTACGGGAAGCGAGATCGCGGCCGCCATCGGCCCGGGCCTGGCCAAGGCGGCCCTGATCATCCTGGTCGATGGCCAGGATTATGATCTGTTCCGCCCGATTTTGCAGGATGCCAAGATCCGCATCATCACCAAAAAGGATCCCGAATCGCTGGAACTGATCCGCCACGACATGGCCCATATCCTGGCCATGGCGGTGCAGGCGCTCTATCCCGGCACCCAGGTCACCATCGGCCCGGCCATCGAGGACGGCTTCTATTACGACTTCGCCCGCGCCGAGCCCTTCACGCCGGAAGACCTGCCCAAGATCGAAGACGAAATGCGCAAGATCATCAAGGCGGGACTTGCCACCCGCCGTGAGGTGTGGCCGCGCGATAAGGCGGTGGAGCATTTCAAGGGCATCGGCGAGACCTACAAGGCCGAACTGATCGCCTCCATCCCGGCGGGGGAGGATGTCTCGATCTATTGGCATGGCGACTGGCACGACCTGTGCCGCGGCCCGCATTTTCGCACCACCGCCGAAGTGGGCGATGCCTTCAAGCTGACCAAAATCTCCGGCGCCTATTGGCGCGGCGACGCCAAGAATGCGCAATTGCAGCGCATCTACGGCACCGCCTGGCGCGACAAGAAGGAACTCGACGCCTATCTGACGCGGATGGAGGAAGCCGAGAAGCGCGACCACCGCAAGATCGGCAAGGAGATGGACCTGTTCCACACTCAGGAGGCCGCCACCGGGCAGATATTCTGGCACGCCAACGGCTATACCCTGTACCGCGCGCTGGAGAACTACATCCGCCGCCAGTTGGTGCGCGCCGATTACATCGAGGTGAAGACGCCGCAATTGCTGGACCGCAAATTGTGGGAGGCCAGCGGCCATTGGGAAAATTACCGCGAGCATATGTTCATCGCGGAAGTCGAAGACGAGAACCGCACCCTGGTCGTCAAACCGATGAACTGTCCGGCCCATGTGCAGATTTTCAACGAAGGGCTCAAATCCTATCGCGAACTGCCGATCCGCATGGCGGAATTCGGCTCCTGCCATCGTTATGAGCCGTCGGGCGCGCTGCATGGCATCATGCGGGTACGCGGCTTTGTGCAGGACGATGCCCACATCTTCTGCACCCATGAGCAGATCACGCCGGAGACGACGTCTTTCTGCAAGCTGCTGCTGGCCTGCTACAAGGACCTGGGTTTCGACGAGGTGCGGGTGAAGCTGGCGACCCGGCCCGAAAACCGCATCGGCAGCGACGCTATTTGGGACTTGGCGGAACAGGCGCTGGAAGATGCGACCAAGGCAGCCGGCCTGGAATATTCCCTCAATCCGGGCGAAGGCGCCTTTTACGGTCCCAAGCTGGAATTTGTGCTGCGCGACTCCATCGGCCGCGACTGGCAGTGCGGCACCCTGCAGGTGGACTTCAACACCGCCGAACGGCTGGGGGCGAGTTACATCGCCGCCGACGGCAACCGCCATGCGCCGGTGATGCTCCACCGCGCCATTGTGGGCTCGCTGGAGCGTTTCATCGGCGTCTTGATCGAGCATTATGCGGGCAAGTTCCCGCTCTGGCTGGCGCCCGTCCAGGTGGCCGTCGCCACCGTGGTGGCGGACGCCGATGCCTATGCCGGTGAAGTGGTTGGGTTGCTCAAAGCGGCCGGCCTGCGCGTGGCGCTGGACGTTGAAAACCAGACCGTGAATTACAAGGTGCGCCGGCACAGCCTCGCCAAGATGCCCAATCTGTTGGTTCTGGGCCGCCGGGAGGCCGAAAACCGGACTGTCACCTTGCGGAAATTGGGCTCGGAGAGGCAGGAGAGCCTGGGGCTGGAGGCGGCGGTTTCCCTGCTGGCCACGGAGGCGGTCCCGCCCGACCTTCGATAAGCGCAAGACTTTTATCGCCCGCGTCAAAAACGAGACCGAATCCCGGGTAAATGTGGCCTAGAGCCCTTTCCGGCAGGGCTTTTACACCCTATCTTACGCCCAAGTCCGGCCAGATGGCCGGATGCGCCACCCGGCGCATTCCTCGAAAGGTCCCCGCTTGCGTCCATGATCGAACCTCGTTTCGCCTGGGACCCAACGGAACCGGCGAGCGTGGATGCGTGCGGCTGTTTATAGGAGAGAGTCATAGTCCCCAGACGTTTTCAGGGTAACGCCCCCGCCCCGGCCAAGGATGGCCCGCGCATCAACGACGAAATCACTTCCAAAACCATTCTGCTGATCGGCGACGATGGCCATAAGTATGGCGAGATCGGGCTGGACGAGGCGCTCGCGCTCGGCGAGGAAAAAGGCTTCGACGTGGTTGAGGTGTCGCCCGACAACAAGCCGCCCGTCTGCAAGCTGATGGATTATGGCAAGTACAAATACGAGCAGCAGAAGAAGGCCAACGAGGCCCGCAAGAAGCAGAAGGTCATCGAGATCAAGGAGATCAAGATGCGCCCGACCATCGACGATCACGATTATGACGTGAAGATGCGGGCGATGAAGCGATTCTTTGATGACGGCGATAAGGTCAAGGTCACCTTGCGCTTCCGCGGCCGCGAGATGGCGCACCAGCATCTGGGCATGGACCTGCTGACCCGCGTCCAGAAGGACACTGAAATCTTCGCGAAACTGGAACAGTATCCGAAGATGGAAGGACGGCAGATGATGATGGTTCTCGCGCCCCGGTAGGGCGCTCGAACCATCATTTGGAACGCACTGTCAATACCAAGTGTCGGTCGCGGCAGCGACCGACGGGCGCGAGAAGCGCGGCGCTAATAGCGCCGCGCCGGCCTTAGCGGCCGAAGGCCGCTTCCGACTCCACGCCTTGAATTTTCAGCGCGCCCAGCTGCATCTAGAGCAAAAATAATTTCAGATGAAATAGTGCTCCCCCTCACCCTTCGACAGTCGCTAGCGACAGCGTCGTGCGACCAGGGTGAGGAAATAAGTTAATCCTCATGCTGAGCTTGTCGAAGCATGAGGTCAGAGCGATTACGCTGGAACGCAACTTACTCTAGCGTCGATTGACGCTTGAACTGTTATTCCGCGCTGATTGCCGATATCCTAAAGCGAAG